>JBEVKO010000017.1:0-15895 GCA_040509705.1 Beijerinckiaceae bacterium | reverse complement strand
AGGGCGATGAATGCTGCGCCCTATGCGAAAAAGCGGTTTCCTCTTTCGCGCGTCCCGCACTAGAAGACGCCCGCCATGACCAGCCACGCACCTCCCCCGTCCGACCTGCCCGCCCTGGAGGCGGATCTTCTCGCCCGTCTCGCCGCCGCGCCGGACGAGGCGTCGCTCGAGACGGTGCGCGTGGCAGCCCTCGGCAAGCAGGGGGTCATATCGGGGCTGTTGAAGACATTGGGGGGGATGACGCCCGACGAACGCCGGGAGCGGGGCCCGCTGATCAATGGATTGCGCGACCGCATTCAGGCTGCGATCGCAAATCGCAAGTCCGCGCTCGGCGACGCCGCGCTCGAAACAAGACTGGCGTCGGAGACCGTGGACGTCACCTTGCCGGTCCGCCGTTCGCCTGAGACCAACGGCCGCATCCATCCGATCACGCAGGTCATCGACGAATTGACGGCGATCTTCGCCGACATGGGATTCTCGATCGCCGAGGGTCCAGACATCGAGACCGATGATCTCAACTTCACCAAGCTGAACTTTCCGGTCGGCCATCCGGCGCGCGAGATGCACGACACCTTCTTCTTCAATCCGAAGGAGAACGGCGAGCGCATGCTGCTGCGCACGCATACCTCGCCGGTGCAGATCAGGACGATGCTCGCGCAGAAGCCTCCGATCCGAGTGATCTGTCCTGGCCGGACCTATCGCCATGACAGCGATCAGACGCACACGCCGATGTTTCATCAGGTCGAGGGGCTGGTCATCGACAAGCAGGCGAATCTCGGCCACCTCAAATGGATTCTCGAGGAATTCTGCAAGGCGTTCTTCGAAGTGCCGAATGTGAAGATGCGCTTCCGGCCGAGCTTCTTTCCATTCACGGAGCCTTCGGCCGAAGTCGACATCCAGTGCTCGCGTCAAGGCGGCGAGATCCGATTCGGCGAAGGCGAGGATTGGCTGGAGATTCTCGGCTGCGGCATGGTGCATCCGAATGTCCTGCGCAATTGCGGGCTCGATCCCGACGAGTATCAAGGCTTCGCGTGGGGCATGGGCATCGATCGCATCGCGATGCTGAAATACGGCATGGACGACCTGCGCCAGTTCTTCGAAGCTGATTTGCGCTGGCTCGAACATTACGGCTTCCGTCCGCTTGATCTCCCGACGCTCGCGGGCGGCCTCTCGTCATGAGCGAACTGCCTCCACAGTATCGCGGCCTGCCGAGCTTCTCATTTGGCGACAGTCCCGAACTCGCCGACGAGCTCGCGGCGCTGGTCGCCGCTGGCCGCAAGCGCGCGACGGTGATGACGCCTGACGAGCCGACGCGCCCGACGCTCGGCGAGCGTTGGATCGTGCTCGATGGAAAGAAGCGTCCGATCTGCGCCATCGAGACAATCGAATTGAGCGAGCGGCGCTTCGACGAAATCGACGAAGCCTTCGCTTTCGATGAAGGCGAGGGAGATCGCACGCTGGCGTCGTGGCGAGCGGGCCACGAAACCTACTTTCGTCGGCAGGGCCGCTTCGCGCCGGACATGCCGCTGATCTGCGAGCGCTTCAGGCTGCTTGATGTGTTCGATGTGGAGCGCGGGGATGGCTAGATGTTTGCCGGCCGTGATCACAACCACAGACCTCATCGCGCAGGCGACTTCGCGACGCATCGACAGTCCGGCGATGCAAAGCGTCTATGCCGTTCATCATGCCCATGTCGATCGGCGAAAGCGTCAGTTCGCCAAGCAATTGCGACGAAAAATGACGGATGCAGAAGCGAGGCTCTGGACAGAGCTGCGCGCCCATCGATTGACCGATCTACACTTTCGACGACAAGTCCCCATCGGCGCTTATATCGCCGACTTCGTCGCCCACGAACCTAAGCTGGTCGTTGAGCTCGACGGAGAGCAGCACGCGCTTGGCGCTAGTCCGTCTCGCGACGCTGCAAGGGACGCTTGGTTCGCTTCGCAAGGCTACACGACGTTGCGATTCTGGAATCACGAGGTGTTTCAGAATACGGATATGGTGACAGATACGATCTTCGCGCGGTGTGCGGAGCGCCTGCTTCCCACACATACCGTCAACACACCCCCCTCCCTCACCCTCCCCCACAAGGGGGGAGGGAGATCGGCGAGCGAAGCGGCGCATGGCAACGCGGGTGCGGCCGCATCTTTGGATCAAGACAAATGAAACTCACCGTCTCCTGGCTCAAAGAACATCTCGATACGTCGGCGTCGGCGCAGGACATCGCCGAGACGCTGACGCGCGTCGGCCTGGAAGTGGAATCGATCGACAATCCGGCCGAGAAGCTGAAGGACTTTGTCATCGGCTACGTGGTCGAGGCGAAGCAGCATCCGAACGCGGACCGCTTACGTGTTTGCGTAGTCGATACGGGCGCAGGCGCGAATGTTCAGGTCGTCTGCGGCGCGCCCAACGCACGCACTGGCATGAAGGGTGTCTTCTCGGCTCCCGGAACCTACATCCCCGGGAAAAACATCACGCTCGGCAAAGGCGTCATCCGCGGCGTCGAATCAAACGGCATGCTGTGCTCGGCGGCCGAGCTCGAAATCTCCGACGATCATGACGGCATCATCGATCTTCCGGCCGATGCGCCGGTAGGGGCGCGCTACGCCGATTGGGCGGGCTTGGATGATGCGACAATCGAGATTGCGGTGACGCCCAATCGCGCCGACGCGCTCGGAATCGCCGGCGTGGCGCGCGATCTTGCCGCGGCGGGACTCGGCGCCTTGAAGCGCAACGATCCGAAATCGGTGAAAGGCGTCTTCCCCTGTCCCGTGAAAGTGAGGCTCGAATTCGACGAGCACGAGAAGCATCTCTGCCCCGCCTTCGCATTACGCCTCGTGCGCGGCGTGAAAAATGGCCCGTCGCCGGAGTGGCTGCAGAAGCGCCTGAAAGCGATCGGGCTCCGGCCGATCAACGCGCTTGTCGACATCACCAATCTCCTGACCTACGACCGCAATCGGCCGCTGCATGTCTTCGACGCGAAAAAGGTCCATGGCGATCTTGTCGTTCGCCGCGCGCGCGAGGGCGAGGAACTGATCGCGCTCGACGGCAAGACCTATCGCTTCACCGAGTCGATGGTCGTCATCGCCGATTCAAACGGCGTCGAATCGATCGGCGGAATCATGGGCGGCGAGGCGTCGGGCTGCGATGAATCGACGAACGACGTGCTGATCGAATCGGCGCTCTGGGATCCGCTGAATATCGCGCGAACGGGCCGTGCGCTCGGCGTCAATTCCGATGCGCGTTATCGATTCGAACGCGGCGTCGATCCCGCCTTCTGCCTTCCCGGGCTCGAACTCGCGACGCAACATGTGCTCGACCTCTGCGGCGGCGAGCCGTCGGACGTCATGCTCTTCGGCGCCATTCCGGACACCGACCGCATCGTCGATTTTCCCTGGACCGAAGTGAAGCGCCTGACCGGCCTCGAGCTTCCGCGCCCCGAGATGAAGCTGACGCTCGAGCAGCTCGGCTTCCATGTGTCCGGCGCCGGCGACCGCGTGAAGGTGATGCCGCCGACCTGGCGCGCCGACATCGAGGGCAATGCCGATCTCGTGGAGGAGCTCACGCGCATAGCCGGGCTCGATCGCGTCGAGGCGCGGCCTCTGCCGCGCGAAGAGGCGGCTGTGGCGAAGCCCGTATTGACGTTGCTGCAGAAGCGCACGCGCCTCGCAAAGCGCACGCTCGCGGCGCGCGGGCTCGTTGAAGCCGTGACCTGGAGCTTCATCGGCGAAGGCGAGGCGAAGCTTTTCAGGGGCGGGTCGCGTGACGCGGCGACGCTCAGGCTCGCCAATCCAATCGCGTCGGACCTGTCGGACATGCGCCCGTCGCTCCTGCCCGGCCTCCTGAAGGCGTCGCAGCGCAACGCCGACCGGGGCTTCGGCGACGTTGCGCTGTTTGAGGTCGGCCAGGTGTTCGCGGACGACACGCCTGAAGGCCAGACCATGGCTGCGGCGGGCGTGCGTCGCGGAGTTGCATCGACCCGCGGCTTCGGTCGCCATTGGGACGGCGGCGCGCGCACCGTCGATCTTTTCGACGCCAAGGCTGACGCGATGGCGATCCTTGATTCGCTCGGCATTCCGACCGGCGGGTTGCAGATCGCCGCCGGCGGGCCCGCCTGGTTTCATCCCGGTCGCTCTGCGATCCTTCGCTTCGGCCCCAAGGCGATCGTTGGCGCATTCGGCGAATTGCATCCCCGAGCGCTCGCTGCGCTCGACATGAAAGGCCCGGTGGTTGGCTTCGAAATCACGCTCGATGCGCTGCCGCCGCCGAAGGCTCGCCCCACCAAGGTCAAGCCCAAGCTGTCGATGAGCGAGTTCCAGCCGGTGACGCGAGACTTCGCCTTTGTTGTTGACCGCGCCGTTGCGGCAGGCGATCTCGTCAAAACCGCGCTCGCCGCTGATCGCAGCCTGATCGCGGGCGTTGACGTCTTTGACCTTTATGAAGGGCCCGGCGTCGAGGCCGGAAAGAAGTCGGTGGCGCTCGCCGTGACGCTGCAGCCGCGGGAGAAGACGCTGACCGACGCTGAAATCGACGCCATCGGGTCCAAGATTGTTGCGGAAATTTCGAAACGTTATGCAGCGGTGCTCCGCGCGTAAGCATTGTGTTTGCATTTTCGCCACATCATTCAGGCAGGGTCCGGGCGAAAGGGGTGCTGAACATGACCATACGTATGGGGCTGGTCGCTTTCGCTTTGCTTGCCGCCATTGGCGCCGGCGCGGCGCCGGCCAATGCGGGCTCGATTGAGGATTGCGAGAAGATTTCGGCGTGGGATGCCTATAACAAGTGTCTGGCTGACTTCGGACCGAAGCGCGGCGAGCGCATGCGCAGCGCCGCGGCCTCGCGGGATGGCGGAAGTCGGTATGAGCGGCGGCGATCCTATCGTCATCCAGGGTACGCACGGCGCAAGAACGGCCGCGCCTATGCAGTGTTCGACGTCTCGCCGTCACGGAGCGGGCGTCGCTGGCGTTAGTTTAACTCGCCGCGGCCTTCAGGCCGGATAACGGGTTGTCGGGATCCCATTCATAGTCGAGGCTCTCGAACCGCAGTCCCCGCGCATCGATCATCAGCAGCTTGCCGACGAGGCCGCGATCGTTCGGCTCAAATCCGCCGAGGATTTCGCGGATCGCTTCCATCGCCATCAGTGACCCAAGCACGCCGGCGAGCGCGCCGAGCACGCCAGCTTCGGCGCATGTTGGAAGTGCGCCTGCCGGCGGCGGCGTCGGAAAGAGACAGCGGAATGTGGGGTTGGGCGCGCCCTCAGCGTTGCGTTCATGCGCGCGGACGGTGGTGAGCGAGCCGTCGAACTGGCCGAGCGCTGCGGTCACGAGCGGTCTGCCCGTGTGAAAACAGGCGTCGGCGACAGCGTAGCGGGTTTCGAAATTGTCGGACCCGTCGGCGACGATGTCATAGTCGCTGATGATTGCGGCTGCATTGTCGGAATTGATGCGCAGGTTGTGCGAAGCAACTTTCACATTGGGATTGAGATTCGCAACGAACCGCGCCGCGCTGTCCGTCTTGGCGTCCCCGATATCCCGGGTTGAATGGATCACCTGCCGTTGCAGGTTGGATAGCGAGACGCCGTCATCGTCGATGACGCCGATGACGCCGACGCCGGCGGCCGCAAGATACTGGATGAGCGGGGCGCCAAGTCCGCCGGCGCCCACGACAAGCACCCGCGCGGCCTTCAGCTTCTGTTGACCTGGTCCGCCCACATCGCGGAGGACGATATGGCGGGCGTAGCGTTCGAGTTCGTCCGGCGAAAGGACCATATCGCGAACTTAGTGAGGGCATCGCTGCGGCGCCAGTTCGGTCAGGCCGCAAGCATGGACGCCGTCAGCGCTCGCCCCTGGCCCAGTCGAGCGCCTGTTCGAGACGGTCGTTGCCCCAGAACAGCTCGCCGTCGGAGGTGATGAAGCTCGGCGCGCCGTAGATCCCGAGCGATCTTGCAAGCTCGACGTCAGCCCGCAGCCTCCCCTTCGCTTCTTCGGATCTGGCGGCGGCCATCGCCGCATTCGGGTCGGCTCCCGCCGCGCGCACGGCGTTGGTCAGAACGGCGTCATCGGCGATGTTGAGGCCCTGTCCGAAGCCCGCGGTGAATAGCGCCCTCGAAAAGGAAGCGATCCATCCAGCGTCGCGGCCGGCGACGGCGACGCGCGCAGCTGCAAGGCTGTTCTGCGGAAAGGGCGCTGGCCGCTTGAGCGGCAGCTTCGCATGCGCGCATTGCCGCTCCATGTCGCGCCACATGTTTTTGCCCTTGGCCGGATAGAGATTGAACGGCGACGTCGTCCAGCCCTGCGCGGCGAAGATCGGTCCGAGGAGGAATGGCCGCCACTGCACCTCTACGCCCGCCTCCTCGGCAAGCGCATCAACCCGCATCGCCGCGAGATAGGAATAGCTGGACGCGAAATCGAACCAGAAATCGAGCTTCGGCCGAGCTGTCATTCACGCCTGCCCTTGCTGCCGCATGCAACCAACGCATCAGGCGGCGTGCATCTAGGTGACATATGGGATGGGGCGAGAGCAAGGCGAGGATTGCGTCTGCGGTCTGACGAGTCGGCGCGAGCGTCGTGTCTGCTCCCGGCTCATTGACATCCTTGGACCGGCCCGGCATTACCTCGCTGGAGCCGCCCAAGAGGGCGGCCTTTGCATTGAAGGCCGGACGCCGATGGGCGATGGGATGGACATGCGTGGGCGGTCGCGACGATGCGCGCGACGATGGAAGCGATCCTGACGGGTCGCGCTTGGCGTTTCGTCGCGCGATTTCTGCTCCCGCCACCCATTCAATCCCGAGGGAATACGGCCGTCCCGCCTGAGAGGCGCGCGAGGCTGTCACCCCTGATCCAGCAAGGCCCATCGACATGTCCGTACAGCATAAAACCGTTCCCGCCGCTTCCTCCCCGCTGCTCCCGGCCTTCGCCAGGACCGATCTCGCCTTCGAACGCGGCGAAGGCGCATGGCTGATCGCCGCCAATGGCGATCGCTATCTCGATTTTGGCTCGGGCATCGCCGTCAACGCGCTTGGCCACGCCCATCCTCATCTCATCAAGGCGCTGACCGAGCAGGCGCAGAAGGTCTGGCACGTCTCCAACCTGTACCAGATTCCCGAGGGCGTCCGGCTCGCCCAGCGCCTTGTCGACGCGACGGGGCTTGATCAGGTTTTCTTCGCCAACTCCGGCGCGGAGGCGAACGAGGGAGCCATCAAGACCGCTCGGAAATGCCATGCGGTGAGCGGCCATCCGGAGAGATTCCGGATCATCACGTTCGAAGGCGCCTTTCATGGCCGGACGCTCGCCACCCTCGCCGCGGGAGGTCAGCAGAAGTATCTCGAGGGCTTCGGCCCGAAGGCCGAAGGCTTCGATCAGGTCCCGTTCGGCGATTTCGACGCGCTGAAGGAAGCGATCGTCCCCGAAACAGCGGCGATCATGCTTGAGCCGACGCAGATGGAAGGCGGCGTGCGGGTCTTCACGCCGGCGCAGCTGCGCGATATCCGCGCGCTTTGCGACGAGCACGGCCTTCTCCTGATTTTCGACGAGATCCAGACCGGGGTCGGCCGCAGCGGCAAGCTTTTTCAGCATGAATGGGCCGGAGTGACGCCGGACATCATGAGCGTCGCGAAGGGCATCGGCGGCGGCTTTCCGCTGGGCCTGTTCCTGACGACGAAAGAGGCCGGCAAGGGCATCACCGCCGGCACGCACGGCACGACCTTCGGTGGAAATCCCCTCGCCATGGCGGTCGGCAACGCCGTGCTCGACGTTATCCTCGATCCCGAATTCCTGCCGCAGGTGCGCCAGAAGGCGCTTCTCCTGAAGCAGCGGCTCGCCGAGCTCAAGGACCGCCATCCGCGCGTCATCGAGGAGATCCGCGGCGAAGGTTTGCTGATCGGGCTCAAGACGAAGACGCCGAACACCGAGCTTGCCGCGGCGGGCCGTGAGCAAAAGATTCTCACCGTGCCCGCGGGCGACAACGTGCTCCGGCTTTTGCCGCCGCTTAACGTCACGACGGACGAGATCAACGAGGCGTTCAAGCGCATGGACGCCGCCTGCTCCGCCGTCGAGAAAAAGCTCGACGCGGCCAAGGAGGCCGCGGCATGAGAGCGCGGCATTTTATCGATCTGACAGATTTCTCGGGCCCGCAACTTCGGAATTTGCTGCGCGTTGCGTCTGATCTCAAGGCCAAGCGCGTGCGCGGCGAGCCGCCGCGCGAGAAGCCGCTCGCGGGGAAGACGCTGGCGATGATCTTCGACAAGCCATCGACCCGCACCCGCGTCTCCTTCGATCTCGCGATGCGGGAGCTCGGCGGCGACACGATCATGCTGACGGGACAGGAGATGCAGCTCGGGCGCGGCGAA
This sequence comes from Beijerinckiaceae bacterium, assembly GCA_040509705.1. Classification (GTDB taxonomy): domain Bacteria; phylum Pseudomonadota; class Alphaproteobacteria; order Rhizobiales; family Beijerinckiaceae; genus Terrirubrum. The sequence continues at coordinate 7,548 of JBEVKO010000017.1, read as the reverse complement.
TCGATCGCCGACACAGCGCGCGTGCTGTCGCGCTATGTCGATGCGATCATGATCCGGATTCTCGACCACGACGCGATCATCGAGTTGGCGCAGCACGCGACGGTGCCGGTCATCAACGGCCTGACCAAGCGCTCGCACCCGTGCCAGATCATGGCCGACGTGCTGACCTACGAAGAGCATCGCGGCCCGATCGCCGGCAAGTCGGTCGCCTATTCGGGCGATTCAAATAACGTGCTTGCGTCCTGGGTTCACGCGGCGATGCGGATGGATTTCCGGTTGTCCATCGCGACGCCCTCCGAGCTCGCGCCGCATCCGAAACTGATGGAGCGCGCCGCCAAGGAAGGCGCCGTCGTCTCGCATACGCTCGATCCCTTCACCGCGGTCGCCAACGCCGACGCAGTGGTCACCGATTGCTGGGTGTCGATGGGCGATGAAGATCAGGGGAGGCGCCACAACCTCCTGATGCCGTATCAGGTGAACAAGGCGCTGATGGCGGTCGCCAAGCCTGACGCCGTCTTCATGCATTGCCTGCCGGCCCATCGCGGCGAGGAAGTCACGGACGAGGTGATGGACGGCGCGCAATCCATTGTTTTCGACGAAGCGGAAAATCGGCTCCACGCCCAGAAAGGCATTCTCGCCTGGTGCCTTGGCGCAGCGGAAGCATGACTGTAGCGAATGCGGATCGAACCGACCGTATCCTTCCATTTGCGGTCGAACCACTCGATGTGAGAGGGCGCGCGATCACGCTGGGCCCCGCGCTCGATCGCATGCTGACCATGCACGCCTACCCGGTGAGCGTGTCGCGCGCGGTCGGCGAAGCGGCGGCGCTCGCTGCGCTCATGGGCTCGTCGCTGAAGTTCGACGGCCGCTTTCAATTGCAGACGCAAAGCGACGGTCCTGTGAACATGATCGTGGTCGACTTCGAGACGCCGGACCGGATGCGCGCCTATGCGCGCTTCGACGGCGCGCGCGTCGCCGAACTCGAGCGTGCGGGCAATGTGAGCCCGGCTGCGTTGATGGGCGAAGGCAGGCTCGCCTTCACCATCGATCAGGGAGCCGAGATGACACGCTATCAGGGCCTTGTTTCGCTGGGCGGGCAGGGATTTGAAGCGGCGGCGCACGAGTACTTTCTGCGCTCGGAGCAGATTCCGACGCGCGTGAGGCTGGCTGTCGCCGAATCACTCGGGGCCGGCGAGGCAAGTCACTGGCGCGCAGGCGGCGTCATGGTTCAGTTCCTGCCGTCGTCGCCCGAGCGTCGACGCCAGCGTGACCTTGATCCGGGCGACGCGCCGTCATCGCATGTCCATGACGATACGCCGGAGGACGACGCCTGGGTCGAAGCGCGTTCGCTGCTGGAAACGGTGGAGGATCACGAACTCGTCGATCCGACGCTGTCGAGCGAGGGCCTTCTCTATCGCCTGTTCCATGAGCGCGGCGTGCGCGTGTTCCCAGCTGTGACGGTGCGGCATCAATGCCGGTGCTCGCGCGAGCGCGTCTTCCAGATGCTGAAGAATTTTTCGCCCGAGGATCGCGTCGACATGATTGCGGACGACGGCAAGGTCAGCGTGACCTGCGAATTCTGCTCGACCCGTTATGTATTTGCGCCATCCGACTTCGCCTGATCGGTCAGCCGAAGACGATAAGTCCCGCGAGGCCAGCCGCGCCGACGATAAGCCGCCACCAGGCGAAAATGGCGAAGCCCCGCCGCGACACATAGTCGAGCAGGAAGCGCACGACGATCAGCCCGGTGATGAAGGCGGCGGCGAAACCTGCGGCGATGAGCAGGGCGCCGTCGAAGGTGATTTCGTTGCGCGACTTGAACGCTTCGAGGGCAAAGGCGCCGACCATCGTCGGCATCGCCAGAAAGAACGAGAACTCGGCAGCCGCGCGCTTGCTTGCGCCGAGCGCCATCGCGCCGACGATCGTCGCCCCGGAACGGGACACGCCGGGCACCATGGCCAGACATTGGAAGAGCCCGATCTTCAAACAGGTTGCGATCGGGAACATCATGGCGTCGTCGAATTTGACCTCGAACTCATGCTCGTCGACGAACATCAGAACGAAGCCGCCGACGATCAGCGCGATGCAGACGACCCACGGGTTGAAGAGCTGGTTCTTGATGATATCGCGGAGCAGAAAGCCGACCACGGCCGCCGGAAGGAAGGCTGCGAGCACGCCAGTCGCGAAGCGTCGCGCCTGCCGGCTTGTCGGGAGCGCAATTGCGATTTTCCACAGCTTTACAAAATAGACCGAAAGAATGGCGAGGATCGCGCCGAGCTGGACAAGGATGACGTAGGTCTTGCCGAGCTGGTCGTTATCGACTCCAAGGAAATGGCTGATGAGCAGCAGATGGCCTGTGGAGGAGACGGGAATGAATTCGGTCAGCCCTTCGACGAGACCGAGCAGCAGCGCTTTGACGACGTCCACGTCGACTCCCGGATCAGCAAGGCGTTGACCTTGCGCGCCAACGCCGCAAAAAGGACAGACGAATCACGTTGTCGCCTTTGCGCGGCGATCCTATAGGCCCGCCGCATGTCCGCCAACGCATCGCTCGCGTCGGCGCAGTGTGTGTACGCTCATGATCCAGCTCTATCACTACCCGTTCTGCCCGCACTCGCGATTCATCCGGCTCGTGTGCGCCGAAATCGCGCTGTCGCCTGAACTGATTGAAGAGCGGACGTGGGAGCGGCGCCCGGAGTTCCTGACGCTCAACCCCGCTGCGACTCTGCCGGTGCTCGTCGAGGAAGCCGGGCTTGTCGCGCCTGGCGCCGCGGTCATCGCCGAATATCTGGACGAGGCGCGCGGCCTTGCGTCCGGCGACCGTCGCCTGCTGCCGGAAAGCCTCGCCGCGCGCGTGGAGGTCCGTCGCCTGATGGAATGGTTCAACCTGACTTTTCACACGGAGGTCAGCGAGCCTCTGATGCGCGAAATGGTCTACAAGCGCCTGATGAGCCCGGAACAGGGCGGCGGCTCGCCGGATGCGTCGATCATCCGCGCAGCGCGCAACAACGTGCGCTACCATCTGCGCTATGTTGGCCATCTTGCAAGTCGCCGCAGGTGGCTCGGCGGCGACAGGATGAGCTACGCCGATCTCGCCGCTGCGGCCCATCTTTCATGCGTCGATTATCTCGGCGATGCGCCCTGGAGCGAGAGCGGTGCGGCGAAGGAATGGTATGCGCGCATCAAATCGAGGCCGTCGTTCCGGCCCTTGCTGGCCGAGCGGGTGGTGGGAAAGCCGCCGCCGCCGCACTACGACAACCTCGACTTCTGAAGGTCGCCGAAGGGGTAAGAAGCAGACGTGAATCTCTTCATCTTCGGGCCGGGTTACGCCGCCAGCGCGTTCGTGCGGCGGGAGGGATCGCAGTTCAGCCGCATCGCTGCGGCGGCGCGCGATCCGGAAACTGTCCCAAGCGGGATGCGTGGTCTGGCGCAAATCCACTCCTTTGCGGAAGGCGCGCTTGATGATGCGGGTCGCGCCGACATCGAGCGCGCGTCGCATATCCTCACTTCGGTTCCGCCGGATGCGTCGGGCGATCCCGTGTTGCGCGCTTGCGGCGACCTGATCGCTTCGTCGCGCGCGTGCAGTTGGATCGGGTACCTCTCGAGCGTGGCGGTCTATGGCGATCGCGCTGGCGGATGGGTCGACGAGGATGGGGCGCTGGACGCAACGAGCGAACGGGGAAAATGGCGCATCGCCGCCGAGCGTTCATGGGAAGGTCTGCGTCGCCCGGGTCGCGCCGTCCACCTGTTCCGGCTCGCCGGCATCTACGGCCCTGAACGCAATGCGCTGGTGAATGTCAGCCAAGGCAAGGCGAAGCGCCTGATCAAGCCGGGTCAGGTGTTCAACCGCATCCATGTTGACGACATCGCGCAGATCATCGCAGCGACGTTGGACCGCCGGCAGCCGGGCGGAGCATGGAATGTCGCTGACGATGAGCCGGCGGCGCCTCAGGATGTGGTGAGCTTCGCCGCCGGTCTGCTCGGATTGCCAGCGCCGCCCGAGACGCCGTTCGACGCCGCAAAGCTGACGCCGATGGCCGCCAGCTTTTACGCCGACAACAAGCGCGTCGCGAATGCGAAAGTGAGGCGCGAGCTCGGGCTTACGCTCAGGTATCCGACCTATCGCGAGGGGCTGCGGGCCCTTCATGCGGCGGGCGAGGGCCGTTGACGAGCGACGTCGGGGTGGAGAACTCGCCAACGCTCTTGTTTCATCCGCATTGAACCGGCTAGGTTGACTGAGATGCTGAGCCGGCGAACGAGTCGGCCCTAGCGGAAAGGGACGCCGCACTGGAATGAACGCAAGCGCCACCGAACTCGCGGTTATCTTGCTGGGCAGCGTGGCGCTGCTGATCTGGGGCGTAAGGCAAGTCAGGCTCGGCGTCACGCAGGCCTTCGGCCCGGACCTGCGCCGCATGCTGGCGGCGGCGTCCGAGAGCAGGATGCGGGCCTTTTTCGCTGGCGGCTTCGTGAGCGGCCTACTGCAATCCTCGACGGCGACAGCGTTGCTCCTCGGATCGTTTGCGGGCCGCGGGCTTATCACTTTGCCGATCGGTCTCGCGATGATGCTGGGCGCCGACGTCGGTGCGACGATGGCCGCGCAGGCGCTCGCCTTCGACACGAAGTCCTTTTGGGCGATTTTGGTTGCGTTCGGCGTCGGCGTCGCGATCGCCACCGAGGCGGACCGCCCGCGCGGCGTCTCGCGGCTGGCGATCGGACTGGGCGTCATGCTGCTGGCGCTCGCGCAGATATCCATGACCGCCGGAGCGCTGCGCGACTCCTGGGTGTTTCGCGCCGTGCTGGGCTCGCTCGCCGGTGAGCCGCTCCTCGGCGTCGTCGTTATGGCGGTGCTCACCTGGCTTGCTCATTCGAGCCTTGCGATGGTGCTGTTCATCGTGTCGCTCGCGGGCGCCGGGGTCGTTCCGATTCCGCTGGCGCTGGCGCTGGTGCTGGGCGCCAATATTGGCGGGGCGTTTGCGCCCTACCTGGCCCTCGCGGGCTCGTCGGCGGCCGCCCGCCGCGTGCCGCTCGGCAATCTCCTGATGCGCGGGGCTGTGGCGATCGTCCTTCTCCCCTTGATCCGCCTCATGGCCGACGCGATCGCCGCCTTCGATTTCGCCTCGCCGGCGCGCCTTGTCGTTCATGCGCACACCGCGTTCAATGTCATTGTGGCGCTGGTCTTTCTTCCCTTTGTCGATCGAGTTGCAGAACTTTGCGCGCGCATGCTGCCGGACGCGCCGGCGACGGAAGACGCGGGCGCGCCGAAACATCTCGATCCGAATGTAATGTCGGCCCCTTCTGAAGCGCTGGCCGGCGCGATGCGCGAGGCGCTGGAACTCGGCAATCGCGTCCAGGACATGCTCAAACGCGTGCTCGACGCGTTTCAGTCGACCGATATCCGCGTCGCGCGCGACATCGAAAAAATGGACGATGCGGTCGACGATCTGTTCGAGGCGATCAAGCTCTACCTCGTGCGGGTTTCAAAGTCGGAGATGAGCGACGAGGAAAGCCGCCGGGCGATGGAGATCATGTCGTTCGTCACCAATCTGGAGCATATCGGCGACATCATCGACAAGAACATCATGGAACTGGTCGCCAAGAAGATCCGCAAGGGCGCGTCCTTCTCATCCGAAGGCGAGGCGGAATTGCGCAGCTTCCACGCCCGCATCGTCGAGAATATGGCGCTTGCGCTCAATGTGTTCGCGACGCGCGACGTCAACCTCGCGCGTCGTCTCGTGGCCGAGAAAGCGGTGATCCGCAGCGCTGAGCGGGAGGCGGCGGACAGCCATTACGAGCGGCTGCGCGCCGGTCGTCCGGAATCAATTGAGACCAGCGCGATCCATCTCGACCTCATTCGCGACCTGAAGCGCATCCACGGCCATCTCGCCGCCACGGCCTACCCGATCCTCGAGCAGATGGGCGAACTCGGCGAAAGCCGGCTGCGCGCCGTCGGCTAAGCCTCCAAGCATCATCCGAAGCGGATAAGCCCGACGCCGGCCACCACGACGACCGCGGCCGCAATCCTCGCCCAGTGAAAGCCTTCGCGCAGGATGTAGGTTGCGATGAGCGCGGCGAAGAGCACGCTCGTCTCGCGCAGGGTGGCGACCATCGGAATCGGCGCGACGCTCATGGCCCAGATGGCGATCCAGTAGGCGGCCAGCGACATCGCACCGCCGAGAAGCCCCGGCTTCCAGTGATAGGCCATCGCATCCGTCACGGCGCGTCCTCGTCTCCAGAAAGCGAAGAGGCCAAGAAACGCGCCATCGACGACAAACAGCGCCGACGCATAGGCGTGGGCGTTGCCTGAAATGCGCCCGCCATAGCCGTCGGCGAATGTGTAGGCGGACACGGTGCAGGCGGTGCCCAGCGCAAACGCCAGCGCGCGTCTGTCGAGTCGCTTCAGCGCCTCGCCGCGGGCCAGCGACAGCATCATGACGCCGGCGATGACGAAGACGATGCCTGCCGCTGCGCCCGGCGAGACGCGCTCATTGAGGAAGAGGACGCCGACAAGCGTCGTCAACATTGGCGCGACGCCGCGTGCGATCGGATAGACGGCGCCGAGGTCGCCGGTCCGGTAGGCTTCCGACAGAAAAATATAGTAACCGAGATGGATGATCACCGAGGCGATGAGCCATGGCCACGCGGCCGCAATCGGAAAGCCAAACACCGCAACGAGCGGAATTGCGACGAGCCCGCCGCAGACGCCGATCACCGTGAGCGAGAGGAACGCGTCGTTGGAGACCTTGATGACGGCGTTCCAGCCCGCGTGCAGCGCCGCAGCGGCGAGCACGGCGAAGAAAACGTGAAGCTCCATCAGGCGTCGATCAGTCCCACGAACGCGTGAGTGTGACTAATGCGCCCGCAAGAGCGCCGCGGAATCCATGTTGCCGCTTCGGGATCGCCCGGCAAAGCGATTCATTTGTCGTTGCGGCCGATCAGTTTCCAGCCGGCGGGCAGGACGAGCGCGCCGAGCAGCGTCTTGTAGAAGGTTGCTGCGGCGAATGGGGCGACGCCAAGCGCCCACGCGGCAGTGAGGCCCGTGAACGAGGCGAGCCACGCGAATCCCATAGCGAGGATGACCAGATGGCCGAGCATCATCGCTGTGAAAAGTTTGGGGATTGAGCGATCCCATCCGCGCTCCGCAAGCCATCCCGTAAGCCAGGCGCCGGCGACGAAGCCGACGAGATAGCCGCCCGTGGGTCCTGCCATATAGGCGATGCCAATGCCGCGCTCGGGCGTATCCGCAAACACCGGTAGTCCCGCCGCGCCTTCCGCAAGATAAAGCAGCATGGTGGCGGCCCCGAGGCGCGCGCCGTAGGCTGCGCCGATGGTCAGGACAACAAAGGTCTGCATCGTCATCGGCACGGGGTAGCCGACCTTGATCTTGGCGGAGAGCCACAGAGCGATCGTGCCGGCGATCATCAACGCGACGCTGCGCAACAGCGCCGTTGCGCGCCCAGAGAGGCGATCCGAAGGGACGGGAACGGGCCAGAGCGTCGCGGCAAGAGTGGCGGCGGGCATTCGGGTCTCCTGACTTTCGGCGCGGGCGCC
>JBEVKO010000016.1:0-4814 GCA_040509705.1 Beijerinckiaceae bacterium | reverse complement strand
GAACCAGGACAGCGACGACAGCAGCGCGTCCTGCACGCTCGCGTAAAGTTCAAGCTGAACCGATCCGCGGATTGTTCCGTCAAGTGCGTCTATGGCGTTGTTCAGATCGAGAAGGCCGAGCGAATCCCGTGTCGCGGCATAGGCCAGCGCGACGTCTGCGGCGGAGGCTCCGCTCGCCTGGGTCACGCGCTCGACGATCGTCGGTCCGCCACGATTGACGATAGCGTTGGCGAGCTGAGTTGAGACGATCTCGCGCCGCAGCCGGTGTGCTGCGATGTCGTCCGCATACTTGGCGCGCATCGCAGAAGGAAAGTAGCGAGCGCGCTCCGCCGAGATGTACGGCTCGTCCGGCGCGTTGCTGGCGAGAATTGCGTCGTGCAGCGACAGCTTGGCGTAGGCGAGCAGCACCGCAAGCTCCGGCCTCGTCAGACCTTCACCGCGCGCCGCGCGCTGTCCGAGCGCAGCGTCGTCGGGCAACAACTCGACGTTCCGGTCAAGTCTATCTTCAGTTTCAAGGCGACGCATCAGCCTGCCGAGAAAGGCCATGTCCTCGACGCCGCGCCGCTCAGCGAGGGAAAGCGCCAGCGATTGCAGATAGTTGTTACGAAGGACAAGCTGTCCTACCTCGTCGGTCATCGATGCGAGAAGCGCATCTCGTTTCTTCGGCGGCAGTCTTCCGTCGCTCGCCGGCCTGGCGAGCGCGATCTTGATATTGACCTCCACGTCGGACGTGTTGACGCCGGCCGAATTATCGATCGCATCGGTGTTCATGCGTACGCCGCGGCGCGCCGCCTCAATGCGGCCGAGTTGCGTGCAGCCCAGGTTCGCGCCTTCACCAATCGCCTTGCACTGTAATTCTGCGCCAGCGATGCGGACCGAATCGTTCGCGCGATCGCCGACATCGGCGTCGCGCTCGTTGCTGGCGCGGACATAGGTGCCGATGCCACCGAACCAGAGAAGGTCGGCAGGCGCGCGCAGGATGGTGTTCATCAATTCGGCCGGCGTCATCGCTTCGCGATCGGTTCCGATCGCGGCGCGCGCTTCGGAGGAGAGCGCAATCGACTTCGCAGCGCGGGAAAAGACGCCGCCGCCCTTGGAGATCAGCGACTTGTCGTAGTCCTGCCAGCTCGACCGCGGCAGATCGAACAGGCGCTTGCGCTCGCCCCAGCTCTTCTCAGGATCGGGAGTCGGGTCAATGAATATGTCGCGGTGGTCGAAGGCTGCAACCAGCTTCAGCGCCTTGGAAAGCAGCATGCCATTGCCGAACACATCGCCAGACATGTCGCCGACGCCGACGACATTGATCGGCTGCGTCTGGATGTCGATGTCAATCTCGCGGAAATGGCGCTTCACCGCCTCCCAGGCGCCGCGCGCGGTGATGCCCATTTTCTTGTGATCGTAGCCGACCGAGCCGCCGGACGCGAAGGCGTCGCCGAGCCAATGCCCTCGCTCAAGAGAAATCGCATTGGCGATGTCGGAGAATGTCGCGGTTCCCTTGTCGGCGGCGACGACGAGATAGGCGTCGTCGCCGTCATGTCGCACTGTCATCGGCGGCGGGACGATCTTGTCGCCGACCAGGTTGTCGGTGACGTCCAGCAGTGATCCGACAAAAAGCTCGTAGGCTGCGACGCCTTCGGCAAGCCACGCCTGCCGATCCGAAGCAGGCGGCAGGCGCTTGGGAAAAAAGCCGCCTTTCGCGCCGACCGGCACAATGACGGCGTTCTTGACCTGCTGCGCCTTTACGAGGCCCAATACCTCGGTGCGAAAATCCTGCGGGCGGTCAGACCAGCGAAGCCCGCCGCGCGCGACATATCCGAAGCGCAGATGAACGCCTTCAACGCGCGGCGAATAGACAAAGATTTCGCGGAAGGGTCTGGGCAGCGGCATACCCTCGACTGTGGACGAATCGAATTTGCACGCTATGCAGGAACGAGGCTTTCCATTGCCGCCGCGCTGGAAGAAATTCGTCCGCACGCAGGACTGAACGAGATTGACCATACGGCGCAGAATGCGGTCCTCGTCGAGGTTGGCGACGCCGTCGAGGGCAGTGGTGATTTCATGAAAGATGACGTTTTCACGAGTGATGCGGTCGGCGGCCGAGCCCTTGGCGGCTGGATCGAAACGCGCGGCGAAAAGATCGACGATGCGTGCTGAAATCATCGCATTTCGCGCCAGGGCCGAGGCCATGTATTCCAGCGGATAGGGCACAACGAGCTGACGCAGATAGCGCGTCAGGGTGCGCAGAACCGCGATCGAGCGCCAGGGCAGGCCGGCGTTGAGAGCCAGCGCATTCAGTCCGTCCGATTCAGCCTCTCCGGCGAGCACCGCGAGCATGGTTGCGACAAGGCTCGCTTCGAGGGTCCCGAGATCGACGGGCGCTCCCGATTCATGCTCGATCAGCATGTCGTGAAGCCAAACGCTTTCGGCCTCGCCGGCGCCAGTGGGCGTCACGCGATAGGTGCGTTCGTTGAGGACGCGGAAGCCGACATTTTCGAGCACAGGCACGCGCACCGAGAGATGAATCGGCGCGCCGCGCACAAACAGTTTCATGTTGGTCTGTCTGCGCTCGCCGCGCTGATAGAAGTCGACCGCCCTGGATGATTCAGGCGACAAGGACTCGATGATCTGGATGTCGCCGGCCGCGATGTCTGCGGCGAAGCCCTCGCGATACGAAGCGCTGAACGCATCGGCGTAGCGCGCGCCGAGATCGCGGCCGCGCTCGCCGCCGAGCGTGTCGATGAGATGCTCTTTCAGCGAGTCTGCCCAGGTGCGGGTGATCGACAGGATGCCTGTTTCCAGCGTCGCGCGATCAACCATCGGCGTCTTGCCTTCGTCGCGACCGATGATGTAGTGCGTGCGCGCCAGCGGTCCCTCCGGATAGGAAGGATAAGCTGCAGAAGCGCGCCCGTGGTAGACGTTCGCAAGGAAGTCCCCGATCCTGCGCCTGACGCTCGTGTCGTAGCGATCCTTCGGCACATAGACGAGGATGGAGACAAAGCGGTCGAACTGGTCGACGCGGGCGAGAGCCCGCACGCGCGGACGTTCGTAAAGCGCAAGGATGTCCTGCGCGAAACGCAGCAGCGTATCAGCGTCGATCTGGAATAGTTCATCGCGCGGATAGTTCTCGAGCACATGCATCAGCGCGCGGCCCGAATGACTCGCCGGATCGTAGCCTGCGCCGGCGGCGACTTCAGCGATCTTCTGCCGCAGGTAGGGAATGTCTGTCGGTGAAGCAGTATAGGCGTTCGATGAAAAGAGGCCGACCAGCCGCATTTCCCCTTCGAGCTTGCCGTCTGCGGAAAACAATTTGACGCCGATATAATCGAGATGGGCGCGGCGATGGACGCGCGAGCGGACGTTCGCCTTGGCGATGATGAGCGCCGCTGGACGTGCAAGGAATGCGCGGATCTCGGGCGTCACCGACAGGAGCTGCGAGCCGCGTTTCATCACCTGAACATCCGGATCGCGCAGAATGCCAAGGCCGGATCCGTCGACCGGATTGGCGGCTGCGTCGCCGCGAGGGTAAGTGTAGACGCGCACCCCCAGGAAGGTGAAGTTGTCGTCGGCAAGCCAGTCGAGGAAGGCGATCGCCTCCGCGATTTCGGCGCGCGGCAGCGGTGGCGGATTGGTGCGATAGGCGAGCACCGCCGATCCAAGCTTGCCGCGCATCGCGATCCAATCGTCGACTGCAACGCGCACGTCGCGATAGACGCGATCGAGTTCTTCAGCCAGCGACTTTCGCGCATCGGCGTTCGGCATGCGATCAATAACGATTTCGATCAGACTTTCGCGCCGCGTGCCTTCGGGGGCGCTGGTCGACGCATCGCCGGCGAAGCGCACGAATCTCCCCTTCGCGTCGCGCTCGACTGCGAGGATGGGATGAAGAACCAGAAGCGGTTCGATGCCGCGGTCGGTGAGTTCCGCGAGGGTCGAGTCGAGAAGGAACGGCTGGTTGTCGTTGACGACCTCAACCAGCGTGACGTCGCGAGGGCGCCCGTCGATGCTCGTCGAATGGTCGCTGAGGCGTATGTTGTGACGATGTGGCGGGCGCGGCGAGGACAGATGGTCGAATGCGATGGCCGCCGCTTCACGCTTCCATGATGGATCGAAGGCGGCTAGATCCTCCGCGGAAGCGCGGGCGAATAGCAGGTCGCCGAACTGGGTCGCTCCCGAGCCTTCCTGAGATTTCCTAACGGCTTCTCTCGCTGAAGCTGATCTCTTCCGCGCAACCATGGGGCGAATCCTCGGGAGTGCGGCTTCGGGCCGCTTGGCGATCTTGCTACTTTAGTCCAAAGGCGGCGACAATCTTGCGAACCCGAGCAAGGAGCGTCCCGATGTCCTCAGCAAAGTCGAAACTGTCGAAATCGCGCTCAGAAAAGGCTCGCACAGCGCAGGGGGCTGTTCCGCACAAGAAATCGGAGCCGGGCGAAAAGCCCCGGAGACAGGACGCGACGGCTCATGCGACGGCGCTCGAACTCGCTCAGACTGACCTCTCCGAGGCAATGCAGGCCTACTTCGCAAAATGCGACGAGAAGATCGGTTTCGTTCCGAATGTGCTGAAGGCCTATGCTTTCGACAACGCCAAGCTCGAAGCCTTCGTCGGTCTGTACAACGACCTGATGCTGGCGCCGTCGGGCCTGTCCAAGCTTGAACGCGAGATGATCGCGGTCGCGGTGTCGTCGGCGAACCGCTGCTACTATTGTCTGGTGGCGCATGGCGCCGCGGTGCGCGCGCTGTCGGGCGACCCGGCGCTGGGCGAACTGATGGTGATGAACTATCGCGCGGCAAGGCTGAGCAAGCGCCAGCGCGCGATG
>JBEVKO010000015.1:0-13145 GCA_040509705.1 Beijerinckiaceae bacterium | reverse complement strand
TCGCGGCTGGCGTGCACGGGCTTTGCCTATCGGCGGTTGCAGTCGGGGGGCGCGAAAAAGCGCAGGCGTGGCTGGATGAGGCTGGAATCACATGCCCAATCGTCGCCTTGGACGAATTGCCCGACTACGCAGACGTGGCGGTTGAATGCGCGCCCGCGGCCCATCTAGCAGCCATTTGCGGGCCGATGCTGCGCGCGGGCAAGACCGTCATGACTCTGTCGGCGGGCGCGTTGCTTGCTCGGCCCGATCTCATTGATCTTGCTCGCGCGCATGGCGGACGGATCGTTGTGCCAACCGGCGCGCTGCTTGGACTCGATGCGGTGTGTGCGGCAGCAGAAGGTACGATTGGATCAGTTCGCATGACAACGCGCAAACCACCACTCGGACTCGCCGGTGCGCCTTATCTTCTCGCGAACGGGATTTCTGTTGAGGGACTGACGGCGCCGTTGCGCGTCTTCTCAGGTACAGCGCGCGAAGCGGCGGCGGGATTTCCTGCAAACGTCAATGTCGTTGCGGCGCTCGCGCTTGCGGGAGTCGGACCGGATCGCACGATGATCGACATCTGGGCCGACCCCAGCGTAACGCGCAACTGCCATCAGATCGAGGTCGACGCCGACTCGGCCCGCTTCACGCTCTCGATCGAGAATATTCCGTCGGAGAATCCGAAGACCGGGCGCATCACGGCGCTGTCCGCGCTTGCGGCGCTGCGCAAGCTGCGCGCTCCGCTCAGCGTAGGAACCTGAATCGTCAGGCTCGCGCCGATCCGCCGGCGCCGAGAGCTTGCCGCAGCGCGTCGCCCGTCACGCCTTCGATCGAGCCGTGCGCCTTGTAGGCGACTGTTTTCTTTCCCGGCGCCATGACGAGAATGATCGTCTCCAAGATGGGACATGCGGGATCGGCGCAGGCGATCTCGTTGATCGAGATTGCGACGTCGTCTGCGAGCGAGAGAGCCGCGCGCACATCGCGCTTGATCGCTTCGACGGCGCCTGGATCGCGCTCGTCCTTCTTGCCGAATCCGAAGCGCAGCATTTTCACACCGGAAGCGAGAGCCAGCCGGCCGCGCCGCCGCGCGCGCCGAACAGCAGATGGCGGCCGGAGCGATCCCAGGCGAGCGCGCTGATGGCGCCGCCGTCGCTATCAGGCGCGCGCACGAGAAGTTCAGATCCGTCGGTCATGCGGCAGAGGAGGATGCATCCATCGTCATAGCCCGCCGCGATGACGAGGGCTTTTGGATGAAACGCCACCTGCGCGACCTTCGCCGGGCGGACGCCGCATTCGCGCGGCGGCTTGCCCATCGGGCCTTTCTCGCCCTGGAAGGGCCAGACGATCACGGCGTCAGCGCCGCTGGTCGCGAGCCACAAGCCGTCATGGGACCAACTCAGCGAGCGCGTCTTGGCGGGATATCCGGACATGCGCATGTGCTGCTTGTCGGGAAGCGTCCAGCCATGAAGCTGGTTCTCCTGCATCGACGTCACGACGAAGCGGCCGCCGGGCGCCCAGGTCGCGTCGATATGCGAGCCCTTCCATTCGAGCGCTTCGGGCGCCGCATCCGTGTTGGGAAACCAGAGCGAAGCGCCGTTGTTGTGCGCGATGGCCAGGCGATAGCCCTTCGGCGCAAAGGCGAGGCCTCGCACGGAAGAGGGCGGCTTCCATTCGCGGACGCGGCCCTTCGCATCGCGCGCTTTCACCGACTTTCCCGCCGACCACGCGATGGCGCCGTCAGAGCTGACTGCCGCGGCGTCGATCCATTTTCCCTTTTCGTCGCCGAGCTCGTGCGACTCGCCGCCGGCATCGGTCGCAACAACGCGGCCGTCGTCGCCGCCGGTGATCAGTCGTTCGCTGTCGTTTGCAAATACGAGGATAGCGCCGTCGGGATGCGCCGGCGCGGCGCGCTGCCCGCCCGCCTCATCGCGGAGGATGATCATGCCGTCTGCAAGCGCCAGCGCGCCGGTTTCGCCGAGGAAGGCTGCGCCCACCACATGCGCGCCCGCATCGATGGGCGTCACATTCTTTGTGAGAGAGTCCGGTGGACGTGAAGGCGTAAAGGTGGACATGCGCCCGGTCTAGCCCGATCAGGCCGCGCAGGCCATGAAGCCCTGCTCGAGCGCCTTGCGGTCAAGCTTGCGGCCGATGAAGACGATCTTTGATTCCCGCTTCTCGCCGGACTTCCAGTCGCGCTGCAGATCGCCGTCGAGAATCATGTGCACGCCCTGGAAGACGAAACGCTTCGGCTCGCCCTTGAAGGCCAGGATGCCTTTGGAACGAAGGATGTTGGGGCCTTCGCGCTGTGTGAGCTCCTGCACCCAGGGCATGAACTTGTCGGGATCGACGTCGCCCGGAATCTGGATTGCGACCGACTGCATCTCCTCGTCATGATGATGATGGTGGCCCTCCTCAAGAAAGGCGGGCTCGATGTCGAGGATGCGGTCGAGGTCGAAGGCGTTGCGGTCCATCACGTCCGCGATGCTGACGGCGGAGCGCTGCGTCTTGTGGAGCCTGGCGTAGGGGTTGATCGCGCGGATCTGGGCTTCGACATCCTTGAGTTCGGCCTCGGTGACAAGATCGGTCTTGTTGAGGATGATGACGTCGGCGAAGGCGATCTGGTTCTTCGCTTCCGGCGCGTCCTTCAGCCGATCCTTGAGCCATTTTGAATCGACCACCGTGACGACGGCGTCGAGACGCGTCACGTCCTGCACGTCCTGATCGACGAAGAATGTCTGCGCGACGGGCGCCGGATCGGCGAGGCCGGTCGTCTCGACGATGATGGCGTCGAACTTGCCCTTGCGCTTCATCAGGCCCTCGATGATGCGGATCAGGTCGCCCCGCACGGTGCAGCAAATGCAGCCGTTGTTCATCTCGAAGACTTCCTCGTCCGCGTCGACGACGAGATCGTTGTCGATGCCGATTTCGCCGAACTCGTTGACGATGACGGCGAACTTCTTGCCGTGCGGCTCGGTGAGAATGCGATTGAGAAGCGTGGTCTTGCCGGCACCGAGATAGCCGGTGAGGACGGTGACGGGAATTTTCTCGGGCATCACTCAATCTCCATTCGGCGAGGCGCAGCGCCAGACGCCAGAGCCCCGCGCCACGGCGCGGCGGCGAACAATCGACCGTTCACATGGCGTCACGCGCCGCCGGGCGCAAGCGCCTCGACAATCTGCCTTACATTGCGCCGCATGAGGTCGATGTAGGTCGGCGCCGGGCCATCGGGCGGAGAGAGGGCGTCCGAGAACAGCGCGCCGCCGATCTTCGCGCCGGTTTCGCGGGCGATCTGCTCCGCCAGGCGCCGGTCCTGAATATTCTCCATGAAGACTGCGGGAATTTTTTCCGCCCTTACCTGACGAATGATCCGGGCGACATCCTTCGCCGTCGCCTCGGTCTCGGTCGAGACGCCCTTCGGCGCAATGAAGGCCACCCCATACGCCTTGGCGAAGTACCCGAACGCGTCATGGGAGGTGATCAGCTTGCGGCGGGCCGACGGTATCCGGGCGATGGACGCCGTGACCTCCGCTTGGACCTCATCGAGCCTAGCGGCATAAGCTGCAGCGTTGGCCTCATAGACCGCGCGTCCGGGCGGATCGGCGGCGATGAGACCGTCTCGAATGGCGGCGACATAGAGCTTCGCATTGGCGATGCTTTGCCAGGCGTGCGGATCGACGGCGACTTTGCCGTGGTCATGGTCGTGCGCTTTGTCCGCTTCGAGCCTGAGGGGAGCGACCTTCGCTGCGGCGACGACAATCGGGGCCGAAGCGCCGGACGCCTTGACGAGTCGCTCAAGCCAGCTCTCGAACCTGAGGCCGTTGACGAAGATGACCTTGGCCTGGGCAAGCGCTGCTCCATCGGCCGGCGAGGGCGAATAGACATGGGCGTCGCCGTTCGGACCGACGAGCGTCGTCAGCAAGATGCGGTCGCCGCCGACTTCGCGCACAAAGTCGCCGATGATCGAAAAGCTCGCGACCGCTTTCAGTTTCTCCTGAGCGAATGCGGGCGCCGCCAATCGCATGGCCGTCATCGCGAGCGCGCCTGCGAACACATCACGTTTTGACAGTAAGCGCATTTCCGCAATCTCTCAGTTCACGCCTCGAGATGCCGGCGCGGAACGAGCGTGGAAATCATTCCGCCCGCCGGGCCGACGATCAGCGATGCGACATAGAAGGCCCCCGCGAACAGGATGATCGCCGGTCCTGCGGGGAGGCCGACATGATAGGAGACCAGAAGCCCGCCGATGCTCGAGGCGATTCCGGTCAGAGTCGCAACGATGATCATCGCCGTGATGTCGGCGCTCCAAAGGCGCGCGGTCGCGGCCGGAACCATCATGACGCCAACGGCAAGCAGCGTTCCCAATGCGTGGAAGCCTGCGACCAGGTTGAGCACGACGAGCCCGAGAAAGGAAAGATGGGCGACCGGACCGGCGCGACTCACGGTGCGCAGGAATCCCGGATCGACGCATTCGAGAACCAGCGGCCGATACAAGAGCGCGAGAGCGCCGAGCGTAACCGACGAGATCGCCGCGAGCAGAATGAGCGCGTCATCATCGAGCGCGAGCACGCTGCCGAAGAGAACGTGCAGCAGGTCGATGTTCGATCCTTTCGCCGACACGATGGCGACGCCGAGCGCAAGCGAGATGAGATAGAACGCCGCCATCGTCGCGTCTTCGCGCAGCGCGGTCGCACGCGAGACGACGCCCGCGAGAACTGCGACGGTCAGTCCCGCCGCAAGCCCGCCAATGGTCATTGCGCCGAGCGAGAGACCGGCGAACAGATAGCCGACGGCGGCGCCGGGCAGGATGGCGTGCGCCATGGCGTCGCCCGTGAGGCTCATTCGCCGCAGCATCAGGAAGACGCCGATCGGCGCGCCTGAAAGCGCCAGCGCGATCGCGCCGACAAGCGCACGCCGCATGAAGGCGAATTCGGCGAAGGGCGCGATCAGCGCGTCATAGAGCATGACGATCGCTTCACGCCGCCGTGCGGTCGCAGCGATGCGCGTGGCGATCGTAGGCTTCGATCATGGCGCGCGCCTTTTCGAGATTTTCCGGCGTCAGCACGTCGTCGGTGCCGCCCCAGCCAACCGGCTCGCGCGCGATCAGCAACGTGTCCGGAAACGCCCTTTGAACCAGATCGAGGTCGTGCAGCACCGCGATGATGGTGCGCTCCTCGGCGTGCCAGCGGCGCACCAGGCCGAGCAGGTCGGCGGCGGTTGATTCGTCGATCGCGGTGAACGGCTCATCGAGCAGGATGACGCGCGAGTCCTGCAGCAGCAACCTCGCGAACAGGCAACGCTGCATCTGTCCGCCAGACAGCGTGCCGATGGGGCGATTTTCGAAGCCGGTGAGGCCGACCGCCGCAATCGCCTCGTCGATGCGGGCGCGATCGGCGCGGCGAATGCCGCCAAACATGCCGCGCCGCGACCAGAGGCCCATGGAGATGAGATCATAGACGGGAAGCGGAAACGAACGATCGACGTCGGCGGCCTGCGGCAGCCATGCGACGCCTTCGGCGCCGGCGTCGACGAGAATGCGGCCCCCGAGCGGCTTCAGGCTGCCGGCGATGCCCTTGAGCAAGGTGGATTTGCCGGCGCCGTTCGGCCCGACGACCGCGGTCAGCGACCCGCGCTCCACATCCCCGCGCAGGTGGTGAACGGCAGGATGGCGGCCGTAGCCAAGGGTCAGGTTCTCGAAACGGATGGCAGGGGACGACATCGATGGGCTCAGCGGATGGCCCAGAGAACGGACAGCCAGAGACCGGCGATCAGTGCGCTGGCGCCGGCGAATCTCTGGAGGGCGGACAGTCTCAGGAGGGAAAGGGTCGGCAGCTGGGCCTCGGCCCGATGATGATGCGTATGGGCATGGGGGCCGTGCTCGCCCTGCCCACCGTCATGGTGGTGGGAATGGTCGTGGTGGACGTGATCGTGGTCCGACATTTGTAACTGTATAACAGAAGCGAAGGAGGGCCGCCATCCGCGCGACCGCGACCGGTCGCCGTAAAGTGCGAGAGCGCACGCGGCAGGACGATCGAGAGCGAGACTCAGAAGGGATGGTACTGGTAGAGCCAGCTTTCGGTCAGGATCCGGTCCCCGAGGCGCAGGAAGAGGCGCATCTCGACGGGATCATGGCCGTCGACCGTGAGATCAAATTGGGCCCGCCAGTGTCCGACGACATCGTTGGGAACGGCTTCAGTGAAGACGTAGGAAAAGGTTCCGCGCGAAGCCCAGAGCACTGCTTCAGGCTTCACGCCGAAGGGAACAGATCCGAGCGGTCCGCCGCGGAATTCCACCATGAATTTGCGCACGCCCTTCGGCCTCGGCTGGCCTGGCTGGCCGCCATTGCCCAGCCGCGTCGCGACACAACGCGCGAGCGGCGTCGGGTACGGGTCATCCGCGAGCCCATGCAGGCGAGACGTGTAGGTCGCCGCTGAGCCCGCTCGCGTCGGCTCATCAGGACGCCACAGGGCGACGATGTTGTCGTGGATTTCATCGTCGGTTGGAATCTCGATGAGCTGAACCGAGCCTGCGCCCCAGTTTCCGATCGGTTCGACCCACAGGCTCGGGCGCCGCTCGTAGGCGACGCCGTCGAGATAATGATCGACGATGCGATCGCGCTGCAGAAGACCGAAGCCCCGCGGATTTTCGTCAGCAAATGACGATGCGACGGTGCGCGGCGGATTGTTCAGCGGCCTCCAGATGCGCTCGCCGCGGCCGGTCCACAGCGCGAGCCCATCGGAATCATGCACCTCGGGGCGCCAGTCGACGGCGGTCGGCTTCACGGACTCAGAATACCAGAACATCGAGGTGAGCGGCGCGATTCCGAAGCGAGTCACGGCCTTTCGCAGATGGAGACGCTTCTCGATCTCCATGACGACGCCCTTCTCGCGCCGCATGCTGAAGCGATACGCGCCGGCGAGACTCGGCCCATCGAGCAGCGCGTAGACGATCGCATCCGTCGCGCCATCCTTCGGCGTCTCGATGTAGATGTGAGTGAAGTCGGGAAATTCTTCGGCGACGCCTGCAACCGCCGGATCAATCGCAACGCCGCGCGCCGACAGGCCATACTGATAAAGTTCGCCAATAGCGCGGAAGTATGAGGCGCCGAGAAACGCCACCCAATCGTTCTTTTTCCAATCTAACGGCTTGCCCTCACGGCCGATGCGACCGTTGCGGCTCTCCTGAAAGCGGAATCCCGCAAAGCCGGCGCTCGGCGGCAGCCGGCGCGCGATGGAATCGGCGGGCATGTCGAAGAGGTCGGGACTGTAAAGAAGCTCGCGAGCCGTCTGTCCGTCGCTGTCGATGACATGCATGCGAACCGGTTTCTGAAAATACTGGCCGACATGAAAGAAGGTCGCCGGAAATTGGCCGGGGCCGTCGGCGAACAGCGCCATCTCGGGGCGATACCTGATCTTGCCGTGCGTTTCGTAGTCGATCAGCTTCACGATGTCGGGCGCGACGGGTTGCGGTCCGGCGTACGGACGATGCGCGATGTCCCTGGCTTCGGCGTCTAGGCGATCGAATGAGAAGCGCTGCGCCGGTCCGAAGGTCAGACCGTGCGATTGAGCGAAAGATCCGTGCGGCGCGAGGGCCGCTGCGGCCGCGGCGGAAAGCAAGGTGCGGCGATCCATTGCGAGCGCGTCGTCCTTCATCAAAGGGGTCGGAAACTGGTCGCAGCGCACATGGCTGTCAATCGCGGCGCGATCCAGGCGCCGTAACGCCCACTTGAGGGCGGATGCCATGCAGCGATCGCATAATCGGCCACGCGCGTTTCGTGTTCGCCGAACCGCGACGAGACTGCGCCGGGCAGTTCAGTGCCTGATAGGTTCGACCGACAGCGCGCGGTGCGCGAACAGCCAGAGACCGTAGGCCGCGCCGAGCGAAAAGACCGCCATCAGCGCCCACGTGAACGCGTCGCCGAGTTGAAACAGGCCGCCGATCGCCCAGCCCGCGGCGAGAGCTGCGCCGAACAGCTCGACGCCAACCAGCACCACGGCGCTGATGACCGTGAGAACGCTTCCGTGGTTGATCGCCCGCTCATTCTTCGCCGACATGCGTCTCTGTTCCGGCCTCGGTTGTTTCCGCTGGTCGGGACCTATAACGAGAGCCGCGCCCCGGCAAGTGCGGCCAGCGGCCAGTTGTCCCTGAGGAAATCGTGCCCGAGACCCCCGTCTTTTCCCGCGCTGCCGTGGCCGCGCCCCATCATCTCGCCTCTGAATCGGGCCGGAAGGTCCTCGCCGAAGGAGGCAACGCCCTCGAAGCGATGACCGCCATGGCCGCCACCATCGCAGTGGTTTATCCGCACATGAACGGGATCGGCGGCGACGGGTTCTGGCTGGTGCGCGAACCCAGCGGCAAGGTGCGAGGCATCGAGGCGTGCGGTTTCGCCGGGGCGAACGCGACCATTCGGAGCTATCGAAAGCTCGGCCATGACGCCATCCCGCCGCGCGGCCCGCAGGCGGCGCTGACCGTTCCCGGCGCCATCGGCGGCTGGACCGCGGCGCTGGAGATGGCGAAGGCGTTTGGCGGCCGCCTGCCGCTCGACATGCTTCTCGAAGACGCCATCCGCCTCGGACGCGAGGGTTACGCCGTGTCGCAGTCGGAAGGCCGCGAAGAGGCGAAGGAACTCGAACTCACCAAACAGGCGCCTGGGTTCCTCGAGACGTTCTATTTTGACGGCAAGAAGCCGGCGGCCGGACAAATCCGCAAGCCGGTAGCGCTGGCTGCCACGCTCGAGCAACTCGCGCGCGCCGGGCTCGACGACTTCTATCGCGGCGACGTCGGCCGCGAGATTGCGGCCGACTGGGAGCGGCTCGGCGGCGCGGTGACGCGACGCGATCTCGAAACCTACCGCACGGCGCTGCGCGAACCGTTGGAGACCAGGATCAAAGGCGCGACGCTCTACAATTTTCCGCCGCCGACGCAGGGGCTCGCGTCGCTGATCATCCTCGGCCTCTTTTCGCGGCTGAATGTCGCGTCGGCCGGCTCATTCGAGCATCTGCACGGTCTCGTCGAATCGACGAAGCGCGCGCTGCGCATCCGCGACCAGGTCGTCACGGATTTCGATCGCGTGACGCGCGATCCGTCGAAGTATCTCGCAGCAGGTTGGCTCGACGCCGAAGCAGCGAAGATATCGATGAGGGAATCGGCGCCGTTTCCGATGAAGCCGGACATGGGCGATACGATCTGGATGGGCGCCATCGACGGAAACGGCATGGCGGTGTCGTACATCCAGTCGCTCTATTGGGAATATGGTTCGGGCTGCGTGCTGCCGCGGACCGGGATTTTGCTGCAGAATCGCGGCGTTTCCTTTTCGCTCGATCCGCTGGCGCGCAATCCGCTCGAACCCGGCCGTCGTCCGTTCCACACGCTCAATCCGCCGCTTGCGGTCTTCGATGACGGTCGCATGGCGTCTTATGGCTGCATGGGCGGCGATGGGCAGCCCCAATATCAGGCGCAGGTCTTCACGCGCTGGGCGATGTTCGGCGAAACGCCAGCCGCAGCGGTTGATGCGCCGCGCTTTCTGCTTGGCAAGACATGGGGCTCGGCGACGACTTCGCTCAAGCTTGAATCGCGCATCGACGAGAGCGTCGCGCGAAAGCTTGAATCAGCGGGCCAGATGGTCGAGCGGCGCGATGCGCCCTACAGCGACGATTTCGGGCATGTCGGATTGCTGGTGAAACATCCGCGGGGCCGTGTCGAAGCGGTGCATGATCCAAGATCGGACGGACCCGACGGCGCCGGGATATAATAGAGGCGCAGCCGGCTCGCTTCGCTTCACCGTTCCGGGGACGAAGATGATTGGGGACGAGAATAATAACTAGCGCGCAATCGCGGTCGCGTTGCGCGAGGTCGACACCATCATGTTGTAGTCATTGACCAGCCAGCTCAGATCGTTCCAGGTATTGGCGCGACGCGCATCGCCCTTGGTCCCTTCGATCTTCTGACGGAATTCGCGCAGCTTCCCGAGATACGCGCGCGGCTGGGATTCAAAGACGCCGAAGGAATTGGGATTGGCCGCGGCATAGGCGTCCATCACCTTCACGGCAGCGGCGAAGTTGTCGAGGGCCGCGTCGAACTCGGGAAGATCGACGACGAGCGAATAACCCGTCGGCAAGAGGTCGACCACCTTCTGCGCCGACACCATCACATTGCGCATATGCCAGCGCGCCTTGCGACCCTCGCGACGCTCGATGTCGGCGAGCTCGCGCGCGTCGAGGTCGTTCTTGATGGCGTTCATCTCGCGCTCGAAGTCGGCGCGCGCCTGCAGGAACGTCTCCGCCGCTGGCGCCAGCTTGGCGTGCAACTCTTTCCCCTCAGCGAACTTATCGGCAAGGTAGTCCTTGCGCTCGTAATAGCCTTCCGCCTCCGCCACTAGCGGCGCGAAACTGTTATACGCGAGGATGTATCGCTTCACCGATGCGTCAACGCCGGGAAGGGAGGGCGGGGAAGAGGCGGCCTCATTCGCCTTGGCGATTTCCTCGCGAACGTCATACAGGCTGTACATGCCATAGATGACGCGCTCACGCCCGGTCGGGCCAGACCTCGGATTGACCCAGCTTCGGTAACGGTTCCAGGATTCGACAGCGCGCAGGGTCCGGTTCATGAGACCAATGTAGGCGTTGGATTTGCGAATCAAGGCCTGAAGCTCGGGATCCTGTTGCTGCCCCTGAGGCGATAGTTCCGCCTGCGCTGGGGAGCCCGCGCATGCGCACAGCAAAAGGAAGACCAAACCCTTCCAGCCGATCATCGCCTCGCCTCCATCGCCCCATCGCTTGTCGCGACGGACCGCCATGGTACGCTGGGCGACCGCGCACAGCCAACAGGGATTCCTCGCGAATGGCGTCAAGCTGCTGCAGCACCGGAGGGGGGCCGGCCGCGACTGACGACGAGACGATGGCGCGCCGCGTGCGTGCGATCGAATCACTTCTCGTCGAGAAGGGCTATGTGGACCCGGCTGCGCTCGACAAGATCATCGACGCCTATGAACATCGCGTCGGCCCGCGCAATGGCGCGCGCGTGGTGGCGAGGGCATGGAGCGACGCCCTCTATCGCGACCGCCTCATGGAAGACGCAACCGCGGCCATCAGCGAACTTGGTTATCGGGGACGTCAGGGCGAACATATGGTGGCGCTGCCGAATTCGCCGGAGACGCATCACCTCGTCGTCTGCACGCTGTGCTCCTGCTATCCCTGGTCGGTGCTTGGCCTGCCGCCAGTCTGGTACAAGTCGGCCCCCTATCGATCGCGCGCCGTCATCGATCCGCGCAGCGTGCTCGCGGAGTTCGGCACGGTTCTGCCGAATGAGACGAAGGTTCGCGTCTGGGACTCGACCGCCGAATTGCGCTATCTGGTCGTGCCCATGCGGCCGAACGGGACCGAGGGCTGGAGCGAAGAGCGGCTCGCCTCGCTCGTCACGCGCGACAGCATGATCGGGACTGGCCTACCTCTCACGCCGGAGAAGGTCGCGGCATGAACGGCGCGCAGGATTTGGGCGGCGCAATGGGATTCGGGCCCGTGAGGCCGGAAAGCGACGAGCCGTATTTTCATGCGGACTGGGAGAGGCGCGTTCTTGCTCTCACCCTCGCGATGGGCGCGACCAGCCAGTGGAACATCGACATGAGCCGGCATGCGCGCGAGACGCTGCATCCGGCGGATTACCTTTCGAAAAGCTATTACGACGTCTGGATATCGGGGCTCGAGAAGCTGCTTGAGACGCGCGGTCTCGCATCGCGCGAGGAAATGTCGACTGGCAAGGCGTCGCAGCCGCCGAGGCAGGTGGCGCGCATCCTGCGGGGAGACGACGTCGAGGCGGCGCTTGCGCGGGGCGGGCCCTGCGACCGGCCGATGGACACGCCGGCCCGATACAAGGCCGGCGACCGCGTTCGCACGCGCGTCGAGATCAAGACGGGCCACACGAGACTGCCGCGTTATGCGCGCGGCAAGCTTGGGATCATCGAGCGCGTCCATGGAGGCTTCGTCTTTCCCGATGCAAATGCGCACGGGGAGGGCGAGCAGCCGCAGTGGGTCTATACGGTCTGCTTCGAGGGCCGCGAATTGTGGGGGCCTCAGAGCGACGCTGCGCTCGCCGTCTCCATTGATGCGTGGGAAAGCTATCTTGACCCCGCATGATGGCGATGAGCCGCTGTTTCGCGCGCCCTGGCAGGCGCAGGCGTTCGCGATCGTCGAACATCTCACGACGCAGGGCCTGATTGCCCCGCGCGAATGGGCGGACGCGCTCGGCCAGGCGATTCGCGACGCACAGGCGCGCGGCGACCCGGACATGGGCGACACTTACTATCGGCACTGGCTCGCGGCGTTGGAAACGCTGCTGCATGCGAAGAATCTCGCAAGCCAGGTGGCGATCGAGGCGCGCGAGGCGGGGCTGCGTGACGCGCCGCCGGAGCACGGACCGGTCGTACGCGGCGACTAATTTCCGCCGCCGCTCCAGATTCCGAGCGTCAGCGCGGCGCCGATGACGAGGATGATCGCCGCGGCGAGAACCTCGCCGAAGGCCGTGACATAAAGCGCGGCGCCGCCGCGGCCTGACGCCAGCCGAAGCGCCGCCTGCTTGAAAAACACGGCGACCGACGCCAGCGCCGATGTGGTGAGCGCCGTGCCGAGCGCCATCGTGATCACGCCTATAACCCCGGCCGCGAACAATCCCTGCGACAGCGAAAAGACGAGCAGGATGATCGCGCCCGAGCAGGGACGTGCGCCCGCGGCGATAATGGTTGCGATCCAGGCGCGGGGCGAAGCGACGCCTGAAAGAATCTCCGGCGGCGGCGCGTGCAGATGTCCGCAGTCCGCCGGCTGCTGCGCAGTCACAGGCGCCGGCGACACCAACTGGGCCAGCCGGTGCGACTTCGTCCACAGAAGCCACGCGCCGAGCGCAGCCATGGCGGCGAAGGCGGCGATCTCGATCGCATTCACCGTCGCATCCATCTGGCGCGCGGTCGCGCCGAGCGCCACGCTCATCACCGCAACGATGGTGATCGCGACGATCCCCTGCAGCGCCGCCGCGGCGAAGGAAATGGCGACGCCGCGGGCCAGCGCGCTTTCATTGGCGATAATGTAGCCCGCGATCACCGCCTTGCCGTGGCCAGGTCCCGCAGCGTGGAAGACGCCATAGAGGAATCCGATCCACATGAGCGCCGTCGGGGCCGC
>JBEVKO010000014.1:0-15234 GCA_040509705.1 Beijerinckiaceae bacterium | reverse complement strand
CAAGAAATCGAAGATCAAAAAGGATCTCGCGGGCGCCCAGACGACCCTCGATGAGGATCATTTCGGCCTCGACAAGGTCAAGGAGCGCATCGTCGAATATCTCGCCGTGCAGCAGCGGGCCAACAAGCTCACGGGCCCGATCGTTTGCCTCGTCGGTCCTCCGGGCGTCGGCAAGACATCGCTCGGCAAGTCGATCGCGAAAGCGACTGGCCGCGAGTTCGTCCGCATGTCGCTTGGCGGCGTGCGCGACGAGGCCGAGATCCGCGGCCATCGCCGGACCTATATCGGTTCGATGCCAGGCAAGATCATTCAGTCGATGCGGAAGGCGAAGACGAACAACCCGCTGATCCTGCTCGACGAGATCGACAAGATGGGCATGGACTTCCGCGGCGATCCGTCGGCTGCGCTGCTGGAAGTGCTCGATCCGGAACAGAACCATACCTTCAATGATCACTACCTCGAGGTCGACTACGATCTGTCGAATGTGATGTTCATCACCACGGCGAACACGCTGAACATTCCGCCAGCGCTGCTCGACCGTATGGAGGTTATCCGCATCGCCGGATACACCGAGGATGAAAAGGTTGAGATCGCCCGCAAGCATCTCATTCCGAACGCTATCAAGAAGCACGGTCTCGACGACAAGGAATGGTCGATCACCGACGATGGCCTGATGCTGCTGATCCGGCGTTACACCCGCGAAGCGGGTGTGCGAAATCTCGAGCGCGAACTGTCAAATCTCGTCCGCAAGGGCGTGAAGGAAATCCTGCTCAAGAAAGAAAAGAAGATCGCCATCACGATCGACAACCTGCCCGACTATCTCGGCCCACCCAAGTTCCGCTATGGCGAGACGGAGACGGAGGATCAGGTCGGCGTTGTCACCGGGCTCGCATGGACTGAGGTCGGCGGCGAACTGCTGACGATCGAAGGTTTGATGATGCCCGGCAAGGGACGCATGACGGTCACCGGCAATCTGCGCGACGTAATGAAGGAATCGATTTCGGCAGCGGCGTCCTACGTCCGCTCCCGTTCAATTGAATTCGGCGTAAAGCCGCCTGTCTTCGACAAGCGCGACATCCACGTCCATGTGCCGGAAGGCGCGACGCCAAAGGATGGGCCCTCTGCTGGCATCGCCATGGCGACCGCGATTGTCTCGGTCATCACCGGCATCCCGGTGCGCCGCGACATCGCTATGACCGGTGAGGTGACGCTGCGGGGACGCGTCCTGCCAATCGGTGGCCTGAAAGAAAAGCTGCTCGCGGCGCTCCGCGGCGGCGTCAAGAAGGTGCTGATTCCGGAAGACAACGCCAAGGACCTCGTCGAGATCCCGGCGAATGTGAAGAATGGCCTTGAGATCGTTCCTGTGGCGCGGATGGACGAGGTGGTGAAGCACTCGCTCGTCCGCCAGCCCGAGCCGATTGAATGGGACGAGGAGGCCGCGGACGCGGCCGACAAGGCCCGTCCACCGGTCCAGGACGAAGACGGCGCCGGGGTAATCGCTCACTAATCGCGCCAGATTTCCGAACGGCCCGCGCAAGGCCAAACCTTGCGCGGGCCTTTTCGTTGTGCGGTTAGCTCAGTCGGTAGAGGACCTCGTTACACATATAGGGGCAATGTCTAAAACACATTATACTGCAATGGCTTAGGACATACGCAGGCCGATACCTCTTTGCGGTGTCCCACCGCCGGATGCCTCCGACGCTCCGGCGGCGTGGTCGAGCGCATTGGCGACATCCCGGCCCGCCCTCTGGTCTGGTGATTCTACCCGGACCTTGAGCGCCGGCTGGCCGGGATGAACAGCAAAATGGCGGCTGCCGACAAAGCCGAGTGCCTCCACTCGTCGCAAGCCGACCAGCGGAGCCTTACAGCGGCGTCCACATCGGCACAATCGCCGCATTCAACCTGCCCGGAGACCCTCGTCCATGAAACCCCCCGCTTCTCCGTGGCTCAGGCCAGCGCCTGGCGGCTACCAGAACTCGTGAGGTTCGGCCGAAGATACTCTGATCAGGACCCGACTACGGCGCGTAAATCAGCGGGCGCTCCGCCGTTTGGAGCAGATACTTGCTCATGAAAAAATCGTAGTCCCATGTCTGCATCCCGGCGGCAGGATTGTTGATCGTCAGATTGTTGTCGGAAATTCCGACAATGACTACCCAGTGCCCGCTCAATACCCCGGGCCAGGCGCCGGCGTAGATCAGGGGACCGCTCTTGATCATATCCCACATGCCTTCATTGGACAGCGATGCGTAGAGCACCTCGAACCCGAGTTTGCGGGCGATGCGCTCCCGTTCCGAGATCCCTTTGTTGGCGTTGTAGAGCGCTACCGTTTCCGAATCTTCCGAAGGGTCGATCAAACCGGCTCCCTGGCCCTTGTCCCGGTAGTATTTCACGACCATTTGCAGCGAGGTGTACCAGCAGGCCCAGCTTTGGGGCTGCCGCATGGCCGGGACGTTGTGATAGATAGAGGTGTTCATCCGGCTGGGAAGCCACACTTCGCCCGGGCTCGCCCCGACGCTGAACACATAGTTTTTCCGGTCTGTGGTGAGTAATTTGCAGCCGACGTATTCCTGCAAATACCAATTCACCTCGAGGGCCGCCAGTTGCGGATCCTGTGGCAACTTTGGGTAATTGTAGCGGATCAATTCCCATGCCCCCATTCCCTTGCTGCGGGCCAGAGTGACCCAAGAATCCCAGCGCTCACGCGCGTTAGGCTCCAAGAACAGGTCCCGAACGGCCGGCCGAGTGTAGTACCGGTGTCGTACCCTTTGACGGTTCCGGTGGTTGAATCCGGTGGTTTTTGTCTGTATTCCGTTCTGCGCGCCGTCGGGTTTTTAGATCTCGTCAGGCCGAAAAATGTAATAAAATCAAGGGGCTTTATTTCTAGCGGGCGGTTAGCTCAGTCGGTAGAGCACCTCGTTTACACCGAGGGGGTCGGCGGTTCGAGCCCGTCACCGCCCACCAGCGTCCTGCGCGGGCCAGCCGTCTGCGAAAACCCCCGGGTTGGCGAAGCGGTAACAACTTGCCGCGAGACTTCGGGGGCTGGGCGAATTGAGACTGCTTCGGGAGATTCTGCGTGCGCTTCAGCCAGTCACTCACCCTTGCATTTCTGTTTCTTGGCCTCACCGCCCCGGTCGCCCGCGCCGACATGTCGTTTCGGGCCGTTACGCTGGAAGGCGCGCCGCTTTGCCGGCCGACCTGCCCGACCCTCATCCTCGCGGAAGGCGACATCACGCGCGGCTCGGCTCAGGCGTTCATCGATTTTGTGAGGCGGCAGATCCCGGCGCGCGGTCGCGGGCTCAACAATGTCGTGTTCGTCGACTCGCCCGGCGGCAGCGTCATCGGTTCGATGTCGCTTGGCGCGGTCTGGCGTCGCCTCGGCACAACCGTCGTTGTAGCTCGGCCCGAGGTCGCCCGCGCCGGCTGGTTTTCAAGTGAGAACACGTCGGCGGAACGCGTCCGTGCTTCGCGCTGCTATTCGGCATGCGTCTATGCGCTGATGGGCGCGAAGAAGCGGGTCATTCCCGACGGCTCGCGCGTCGGCGTTCACCAATCGCACAAGATCGATTTCGTGCGTGATCCGGCGAACATGGCGGGCTCGACGCGGGAACTGACCGCCTCGAACGAGCCGACTCCGGCGCTTCGCGCTTATGCGAAAGTCATGGGGATCGATCCGGCGCTGATCGACCTTGCGCAGAGCACTCCGCCACAGGAGTTTCGTGTACTCACGACCGGTGAGATCCGGCGGTTCCGCCTTTCAAACTCTAAATTGTAGGTTCACCTGTCGCTATCCGGGGACGAGCTGAGTTGAAAGATCATCCGCGGCTGACGACCGAGCGACTGGTTCTTGCACCGCTGACTCTCGACCATGCGGAAAGCGTTCACGCCATCATGCGCGAGCCTGCAGCGATGCGGTTCTGGCAAGAGTCCCCACATGCTTCGGTCGATCAGACGCGCCAGACGATTGCGAAATTCATCTCCGGCCCCGAGCGCGCGTGGACGCTGACGAACCCTGATGCGGGTGAAGCCATCGGCCTCGTCTATTACCTCGGGAACCCAGGTCCGCCGGGAATGGGCTACATCCTTCATCCTCGGGCGTGGGGAAAAGGCCTGATGACCGAAGCGGTGCAGGCGGCGCTGCGCTTCGGGTTCGATACTCTCGGGCTCGATCGCGTGGAGTTGTGGATCGACGAACGGAACGATCGTTCCTTCCGCCTCGCCGAACGGGTCGGCTTCGCCCGGCGAGCGGCGTTCCGGCAAAAATATCCGCACGACAAGGAGACCCACGAGAAGGTGGTCTATGGTCTTCATGTTGCCGAATGGCGAGGGGACCCCACACGGACGGTCCCCGAAGGAAAGGCCTATGGCCTCTTTCCCATCGTTCCCGCTCGCGATGTCCGGTTGACGGCCGAATACTATCGCGACACGCTGGGCTTCGAGATCGCGTTCCTTTATGGCGCGCCGCCGACCTATGGCGCTGTAACCCTCAGCCCATGGAGCGCGTCCGGCGCGACAATCCACTTTTCGGCGGAACCGTCTCTCACGCCATATTCACTCTATGTGAGCGTCGGCCCGGACATCGGAAGGCTCGAGGCCCGCTATCGTGAGCGCGGCGTCGAGATACTGCAGCATCTCGCGCGTATGCCATGGGGACAACTCGAATTCTCAATCCGGGATTGCGACGGGCATATCCTCAAGTTCGGCACACCCGGATAGCCGCGATGTTGCGGCCGTTTTCCTTGACAGGGACGGGCGTCGTGCTATCCCCCGCCGCGGTCGCGGCACATCCGTCGCGCCGACGCCCGCGCGGGCGTAGCTCAGTTGGTTAGAGTGCCGGCCGGTCACGCCGGAGGTCGCGGGTTCGAGCCCCGTCGCCCGCGCCACTATTTCAAAGACTTAGCGTGAAAATCTCATCGTCCCTTTCATGACGGGGAGCGGAAACGCGTTCTGCCGCTTGAAACCCAGGACAATCGGAGCGGTGTCAGATGTGACGCCGATGTTCCCGCCAGAACTGCCAGGCGCCTTCGACTGGGCCAATTTGGGAGTCAGGCTCACCCAATCGAAGGAAGGCAATCTCGATGCGTCGCGCTGCCGGTTTCGCTCTTATGCTCATCGCCTCTTTGTCGCTTGACGCCGTCGCCGCGGCAGACGCATGGCGCATCGACCCTGCACGGACGCGGATCGCGTTCACGATAGAGTCTGCGGCTTGGCCGACCACGCGCGGCTCCTTCACAAAATTCGACGGACGTCTCTCGCTCGACTTCGATCGGCCCCAGCGCTCTTCGGTGCGTTTTGTCGTTCAGGCTGGATCGGTGGATGTCGGATCGCGCGGCTTGAGCGACTATGTCCGCAGCACGGCGTTCTTCAATGCTGCGAACTATCCAACCATGAGTTTCGCATCGACCTCCATCGACAAGGTCGACGACCGTACGGCGCGCGTCACCGGAGAACTCACGATGCTCGGCGTCACGCGGCCAATGACGCTGACTGTCAGCGTCGACCGCTCGCGCCGCGGGGGAATTGTTGGCCTCGTGGCGAAGGGACGGATCATGCGCTCGCAGTTCGGCATGAATTCCGGTGTCCCGGTGATCAGCGACGCCGTCGACATCGTGGTGACGACTGAGGCGTCCGGATCTCCGTGAAGCTGGAAGCCGACGAACCGACCAGCAGCACCGAATTGGTCGCCGGCGCGCGGCCATGGCCGCGGAGCGTCGTGGCTTTGCACTGGATCGGCGCTGCAATGGTGATTTCGATGCTGCTGCTCGGAACCATCATGACGCGCGCAGATATCGATGCGGGCCAGAAGTTTGATCTCTATCAGTTGCACAAATCTGTCGGATTCGCCCTGCTCGCTGTGACCGCCCTGCGTATTGCAATTAGGTCGAGAACCCGCCGTCCGGCATGGCCGAGCAACATGTCGAACTGGGAGATCAGAATTGCTCGCGCCGCCCATGTGTTGCTCTATGCGCTGTTGCTGACGCTTCCTCTGATTGGCTGGGTCACGGTGTCAGCGGCGCCGATCCCGGTGCCGACCCACGCGTTCGGCCTCGTTGAAATACCCCACCTGACCGGCGCCAATCGCGAGCTCTACGAGTTAGCGCGGACCGCACATCGGGTCGCAGCATGGCTGCTCGCAGGGCTCGTGGTCCTGCACGTCCTCGCCGCCCTGGAGCATCACTTTTGGTCGCGGGATGAGACGTTGCTTCGGATGCTAGCGCAGCGGCGCGATTGAGGCAGTCTGCAAATAGCTCAGAGGTCGCAGGAGTCAGCCGTCACCAGCTCCGGATCGGGCCAGTGTCGATATGAATCAGGCCGTTCCAATAGACCTTTCGGCCCCCGACTTCAGGCATGTCGCGGATGTAGGCGATGACGATGCGGGGGTGGACGCCAGGCACGCGGAAGTCGACCGCTTCGCATCGCCGATGCCAGGAGTTGCGGCGGGACCGATAGGCAGGGCGCCAAGCCGACGTCACCCTGACCGCGCCGTAGCGGGCGATGACCTGCTGCAGGACAGTCATCAGGCGTTCCGGGACGCATTTCACGGAAGTTCCGGGATCGGTGCTCAGGCCGGGCCGATCAGGCTTCTCGTCGGGGTCGAATAGCGGCTCGGCCGGCGCGCCGCCGGGCGGCCGCGGCCATTCGTCCTCCTCTTGCCGATAGGGGATGTTGGCCAGCACTACGCCACCGCCGGCAGGGTTCCGGAGCTCGTCCGGCAGCCATTCCGACGGATCGAGATCAAAAGGACGCGCCGGCGGCAACGGGGGAGCGCTTGTGAGTGAGCTTGAGCGCGGCGCGGCGTCAACGGCCGACAGGAACAGGCAGCCGGCGAGAGCCGCGAGAGGGGCGCGCATGGTGAGCGGTGGGCTGGGTGTCTTTGCCTAGGTGGAGCGTGGCTCTAGCCAAGCCTTGGGAGCATGGCAACGGGCGGCCCTTGCGGTGGGGATGCATCTTGTGCGCCGTCAGGCCCTAGGTTAATTCCCATGCGACTGGAATCCCTCTCAATCGCGATGTTTTTCGTCGTGAAATCATCCGATTGAGGTCATACGACTTCCGGTCGAAGCGGGCGCCTGGCGCCTGAGCGGCAGGGAGCGTGACATGGCCAGCGGCCTTCTGGAGCAGTATTTGCCGCTTGCCGTCTTCATCGGCATCTCGTTGGTCATCGGGCTGGCGCTGCTGGCCGCGCCATTCGCAATCGCCTACAAGAATCCCGATCCAGAGAAGCTTTCGGCCTACGAATGCGGCTTCAACGCGTTCGACGACGCGCGAATGAAGTTCGACGTCCGGTTCTATCTGGTGTCGATCCTGTTCATCATCTTCGACCTCGAAGTGGCGTTCCTCTTTCCATGGGCGGTTGCTTTCAAGGACGTCGGCTGGTTTGGCTTTTGGTCGATGATGGCGTTTCTTGGCGTGCTGACCGTCGGCTTCATCTATGAGTGGCGCAAGGGCGCGCTGGAGTGGGACTAACACATGGCTGTGACCGCAATCGACCGCGGCGATCCCCTGGCCGCACCTGCGCCGCGCGGCGTGCTGGGTCCCGATGGCAAGCCCGTCGGGCACAATGATCCGCGTTTTGCGGCGATCAGCGATGAACTCGCTGACAAGGGCTTCCTGGTCACGACGACCGACGACCTGATTCAGTGGGCGCGGACGGGTTCGCTGATGTGGATGACGTTCGGCCTCGCCTGCTGCGCCGTCGAGATGATGCAGCTGTCGATGCCGCGCTACGACGTCGAGCGATTCGGCTTCGCCCCCCGTGCATCGCCGCGTCAGTCCGACGTGATGATCGTCGCCGGCACCCTGACCAACAAAATGGCGCCAGCTCTTCGCAAGGTCTACGATCAGATGCCCGAGCCCCGCTACGTCATCTCGATGGGGAGTTGCGCCAACGGCGGCGGCTATTACCACTATAGCTATAGCGTGGTGCGCGGCTGCGACCGTATTGTTCCAATCGACATCTACGTTCCCGGCTGTCCGCCGACGGCTGAAGCGCTGCTCTACGGCGTATTGCTGTTGCAGAAGAAAATCAGGCGCGTCGGCACGATCGAAAGGTAGTGAGAGAACCAGCGCAGCGACGCGCAATCTTAAACCAGGTGCAAGGAACGCGTCGTCTCATTTGTTCGGCGCCATGGCAGGCATCAGATATGCCTGCAAATTGAGTGGAAGGATCGCATGAGCGAAACGCTCACAACTCTTGGCGAGTATATCCTGGCGGCGCTGCCCGAAAAGGCGACGCGATTCGAGTTCGCGTGGGGCGAACTCAATCTCTACGCAGAAGCCGCTGAGATCATCTCGGTTCTCTCGTTCCTGCGGACGGACGAGAAGTGCCTGTTCTGGAACATCATCGACATTTGCGGTGTCGACTATCCCGGTCGGCCGAAGCGCTTTGACGTCGTTTATCATCTCCTGTCGCCGCGCCACAATTTTCGCATCCGCGTGAAGATCGAGGCCGATGAGACCATGCCGGTCGCATCATGCATCTCCGTTTATCCCGGCGCAGACTGGTTTGAACGGGAAACCTACGACATGTATGGCGTGCTCTTTTCAGGGCATCCCGACATGCGCCGACTTCTCACCGACTATGGCTTTGAGGGATACCCGCTGCGCAAGGATTTCCCGCTTACCGGCTTCGTCGAGGTCCGGTGGGACGACGAGCAGAAGCGGGTCGTCTACGAGCCGGTGAAGCTGACGCAGGAATTCAGAAATTTCGATTTCCTCTCGCCGTGGGAAGGGACGGACTACGTCCTGCCGGGCGATGAGAAAGCGAAGGCGCCGTGAGCCTGCGATGACCGAGCACAACATTCGCAACTTCTCAATCAACTTCGGGCCGCAACATCCGGCGGCCCATGGGGTGCTTCGCCTCGTGCTCGAACTCGATGGGGAAATCGTCGAGCGCGTTGATCCGCATATAGGCTTGCTCCATCGCGGCACCGAGAAGCTGATCGAGAGTAAGACGTATCTGCAGGCTATCCCGTATTTCGATCGGCTCGATTATGTGGCGCCGATGAACCAGGAGCACGCGTTTGCTCTTGCGGTCGAAAAGCTGATGGGCGTCACGGTGCCGAAGCGTGGTCAGCTCATCCGCGTGCTTTATTCGGAAATCGGACGGCTTCTCTCGCACCTGCTTAACGTCACGACGCAGGCGATGGACGTGGGTGCGCTAACCCCTCCGCTCTGGGGCTTCGAAGAACGCGAAAAGCTGATGATATTCTACGAGCGCGCCTCGGGCGCGCGCATGCACGCCGCCTATGTGCGTCCCGGCGGTGTGCATCAGGACATCCCGAGAAAATTGGTCGAAGACATAGGCGCGTTCTGCGATCCGTTCCTGAAGGTCGTGGACGATCTCGAAACGCTTCTTACCGACAATAGGATTTTCAAGCAACGCAACGTCGACATCGCCGTCGTGTCGCTTGAGGATTGCTGGAAATGGGGATTTTCAGGCGTCATGGTGCGGGGTTCGGGCGCAGCATGGGACCTGCGGAAATCCCAGCCCTATGAATGCTACGAGGAGCTAGATTTCGACATACCGGTTGGCAAGAATGGCGACTGCTATGATCGCTACTGCATCCGCGTCGAGGAAATGCGGCAGTCGACCTATCTGATGAAGCAGTGCGTGGAACGTCTGCTGACCACGGAGAAAGATGGCCCGGTCTCGTCGATGGATGGAAAGATCGTGCCGCCGAAGCGGAGCGAGATGAAGACTTCGATGGAAGCGCTCATACATCATTTCAAGCTGTACACTGAGGGCTACAAGGTTCCGGCGGGCGAGGTCTATTGCGCGGTCGAAGCGCCCAAGGGCGAGTTTGGGGTCTATCTCGTCTCAGACGGCAGCAACCGGCCTTATCGCTGCAAGTTGCGCGCTCCAGGGTTCGCGCATCTGCAGGCGATGGATTTCCTGTGCCGCGGCCACATGCTTGCGGACGTTTCGGCCATCCTTGGCTCGCTCGACATCGTTTTCGGCGAGGTCGATCGGTGATCGGAGCAACTCTCGTGCTCGCCGGCGGCCTCTTCGCTTCGCCCGCATCGGCTGAACTTGTCAGCGAGCGGTTCGCATTCGAGGCGTCGCTTCGATTTATTCAATCGGACATGCCGGTCAGTCCGCCCCCCGGACCGCGGGCGCAGCCTTTGCAAGGTCAAGCACTGAGGACGATCTCGATCGATGACCTTGCGCGCATGGGCTATGATGTGAAAGCCATCGATCGCGCCGGCCAGGCAGAGGGCCGGTATGTTGTCATGATGCAACGAGCGGGCGACGTGAAGACCTGCCTGATGCGTATCGAGGCGCAGCGCGGCCAGCCGCCGCAGCGCCAGAGCGCCTGTTTCTGAGGAAGACCGAATGTCCGTCCGCCGCCTCGCACCGGATCAGATCCAGCCCAAGGAATTCGCTTTCAATGCGGCGAACCAGAATTGGGTTGATGCGCAAATCGCAAAGTATCCCGAAGGGCGTCAGGCTTCGGCCGTGATCCCGCTGTTGTGGCAGGCGCAGAAGCAGGCCGGCGGCTGGCTGCCGAAGGCGGCGATCGAGCATGTCGCGGGCGTGCTCGACATGCCGAACATACGCGTGCTGGAGGTCGCGACCTTCTACACGATGTTCAACCTTGCGCCGGTCGGAAGGCATTTCGTCCAGCTCTGCGGGACCACTCCCTGCGCGCTGCGCGGCGCCGGCGACATCAAGAAGGTGTGCGAGGACAAGATCGGTCCGGAGAAGACTCTGAGCGCCGATGGCGCCTTTTCCTGGCTCGAAGTCGAGTGCCTTGGCGCGTGCTGCAATGCGCCGATGGTGCAAATCAATGACGACTATTATGAAGACCTCACCCCGGAGAATTTCGCCAGATTGCTCGATGATCTCGCCGGGGGCCGCCAGGTGAAGGCGGGATCGCAGACCGGGCGCAACGGTTCGGAGCCGGCGGGCGACGTCAAGACTTTGCTGGACGCAACGCTGTATGACGGGTCTCAGGTGGGCTCGTGGCGCAAGGGCTTCGATGAGCGGATCGCAGCCGCCACCGCTGCGAAGGCGGCCGCGATGCAGGCTGCGGCTCAAGCAACTCCGCCCCCAGCGAATGCTCCGGCGAAGCCTGTTGCGCCGCCGGTTCCCTCGCCATCGGCGGCGTCACAGGCGGCGGCGAGCGCCGCAGCGCCAGCGCGCCCGGCGCCGACGTCGAGTCCGACGAATGTGGCGAAGGACACGCCCGCAGACGAAGGAGTTGCAGCGCCCGGAGGGGCGAGCCCGATTGACGTAAGAAAGGCGCAATCTCAGGTCGCTCCTGTGAAGACCGACAAGCCTTCAGGGGCAAAGAAATGAGCCTGTTGATGAAACGAGCGGCTCAAGTCGGATGCGCCGGCTGGGATCTGGCGGCTTGTGTTTTGGTCGCTGTGCGGCCGTACGCTCCGGCGGCGACAGATGCGGATAGGAATCATGCTGGCCGATAGGGATCGCATCTTCACCAACCTTTACGGCTTCCACGGCGCGGACCTGAAGTCGGCAACGAAGCGTGGCGCGTGGGATTCCACGAAGCTGCTGCTCGAACAGGGCCGCGACTGGATTATCGACGAGATGAAGGCGTCGGGGCTTAGGGGCCGCGGCGGCGCCGGATTTCCAACCGGGCTGAAATGGTCGTTCATGCCCAAGAAGCCGGACGGCAGGCCTCACTATCTTGTGGTGAACGCGGACGAGTCCGAGCCGGGCACCTGCAAGGACCGCGAGATCATGCGCAATGATCCGCATCTCCTCGTGGAGGGCTGTCTCATCGCCAGCTTCGCGATGGGCGCCAACGCCTGTTACATTTACATTCGCGGCGAATATATCGCCGAACGCGAAGCGCTTCAGCGGGCAGTCGATGAGGCGTACGAGGCGAACCTCGTCGGTAAGTCCAATAAGCACGGCTGGCCGTTCGACATTTATGTCCACCACGGCGCCGGCGCCTATATCTGCGGCGAAGAGACCGCGCTGCTTGAATCGCTCGAGGGCAAGAAGGGGCAGCCTCGCCTCAAGCCGCCATTCCCGGCCAATGTCGGCCTCTATGGCTGTCCGACAACTGTCAACAATGTCGAGTCGATCGCCGTTGCAGGTACGATCCTTCGGCGTGGCGCGGCGTGGTTCTCCTCGATCGGAAATCCCAACAATGTCGGCACCAAGCTCTTCTGCGTTTCGGGGCACGTAAACAAGCCGTGCAATGTGGAAGAGGCCATGGGCATCACCTTCCGCGAACTGGTCGAGCGCCATTGCGGCGGCGTTCGCGGCGGCTGGGACAATCTGCTTGCGGTCATTCCTGGTGGATCGTCCGTGCGGATGGTGCCGGCGTCGCAGATCATCGACACGCCGATGGAGTTCGACTCGCTTTCGAAGCTGCGATCGGGGCTCGGGACGGCGGCGGTGATCGTGATGGACAACTCAACAGATATCGTCCGGGCGATCGCGCGCATCAGCTATTTCTACAAGCATGAGAGCTGCGGCCAATGCACGCCGTGCCGCGAGGGCACGGGATGGATGTGGCGCGTGCTGACGCGCATGGCTGAGGGGCGGGCGCATAAGCGCGAGATTGACCTCCTCTTGGACGTCACCAAACAGGTCGAAGGCCACACCATTTGCGCGCTCGGCGATGCGGCGGCCTGGCCGATCCATGGGCTGATCACGCATTTCCGACATGAGATCGAGAAGCGCATCGATGATTATGCGGCCAATCCACATTCCGAGCCCGTCCAGATGATGGCGGCGGAATAGGCGAAGCAGGGGTTGGGCGCGAGGACGGGGCAGGGACAGGAGCAAAGGATGGCCAGGGGTTTCATTCTGCCGGCGATGATCGCTGTGGCGACTTTGTTGGCCGCGGCGTGCGCTCCCCGGCGGCCGGTGGTCGACGCGGCGCCCAAAGCCGTAGCGTCGGATCCTTCTGTGTTCATCACTGCGCCCGGAACGCGCGTCCGCGCCGTGATCGCCGCGCGGGCGCAATCGCGTGGCACAACAGTGGCTTCGAATACGCCGCAGGGCGTTATCCTCGAGCGCGCACTCGCGCAGTCGCCTGAGGCTCTTGAAGCGCAGTGCGGGCCGCACCAGCCCGGACGCCTGATTCGCGTTGTGTTGAGCACCGCCAACAGCCCGGGTGGCACAACGGTCACAGAGCAACGATTTATCGTCGACGGCGCCGACGTCTGTCCGGTGACTTTGACGCCGGCGGAGGTCGAGCAGGCTAACGCCGCGCTACAAGAGACCCGAAACCAGGTGCTCGGCGTGCCGGGGTCCCCCGCCGCGAGTCCGGCGGCGCCGGCGACGCCCCGAACGTGACGCAATAACCAGAGGATGTGCGGCGAAAAAGAGGCTATCTTCTCGCCTCGCAATCGCTAAGAGCAGTTGAGAACCTTTCCAGAGCTGGACACCGACCAACTCTGTGGGACGCAAGTGGAATGACCAGGATCATTGTAGACGGCGCTGAGATCGACGTCCCGCCCGAATACACGCTTCTTCAGGCGTGTGAGGCTGCGGGCGCCGAAGTGCCGCGCTTCTGCTTTCATGAGCGACTTTCCATCGCCGGCAACTGCCGCATGTGTCTCGTCGAGGTGAAGGGCGGACCGCCCAAGCCCCAGGCCAGTTGCGCCATGTCAGTGCGCGATCTGCGGCCTGGGCCGAACGGCGAGCCGCCAGTCATCCTGACAAAGTCGCCGATGGTGAAAAAGGCGCGCGAGGGAGTGATGGAATTCCTCCTCATCAACCATCCTCTCGACTGCCCGATCTGCGACCAGGGAGGAGAGTGCGACCTCCAGGACCAGGCGATGGCCTACGGCGTCGACACCACTCGCTATCATGAGAACAAGCGGGCGGTGGAAGACAAATACATAGGTCCTCTCGTGAAGACCGTGATGACGCGTTGCATTCACTGCACGCGCTGCGTCCGCTTCACGACCGAGGTCGCCGGCATTTCCGAACTGGGTCTGATCGGCCGCGGCGAAGATGCTGAAATTACGACTTATCTCGAACGTGCAATGTCGTCGGAGCTTCAGGGCAACGTCATCGACTTGTGCCCCGTCGGCGCGCTGACATCGCGGCCGTATGCGTTCAATGCGCGCCCATGGGAGCTGCAAAAGACGGAATCGATTGACGTGATGGATGCGTTGGGCTCGGCCATACGGGTCGATTCCAGAGGGCGCGAAGTCATGCGCATTGTGCCGCGCGTCAATGAAGACGTGAATGAGGAATGGATCTCGGACAAGACGCGCTTCATCTGGGACGGGTTGAAATCGCAACGCCTTGACCGCCCATATGTGCGCGAGAACGGCCGCCTGCGCTCCGCGAGCTGGCAAGAAGCATTCGCCCTCATCGCGTCCAAGATCCAACTCGCGAAGCCGGAGAAGATCGGAGCCATCGTCGGCGACCTTGCAGCTGTCGAGGAAGTGTTTGCGCTGAAGCTCCTCATGGAGAAGCTCGGCTCGATGAACCTCGATTGCCGACAGGACGGCTCCCTGGCGCATCCGAAATATGGCCGCGCCTCTTATCTGTTCAACGCGCGGATCGCTGGAATTGAAAGCGCAGACAGTCTCACGGTTGTCGCCGCCAATCCGCGCAAGGAAGCTCCTGTTCTCAATTCCCGCATTCGCAAGCGCTTCCTTCGCGGCGGATTTAAGATCTCGCTGGTGGGAGAGAGGGTCGATCTCACTTACGACTATGCGTATCTCGGGGCCGGTCCGGAATCGCTCGAACGATTCATCAAAGATTCGCTGCCTGCCGGTAAGCATGTGTGGCTGGTCGGGCAGGGCGCGCTGGCGCGTTCCGACGGTGAAGCGATAGCAGCAATGATTGCGCGCGCCGCCTCCGCAGGCCCGGAAGGTTGGAATGGATTTAGCGTTCTGCACATCGCAGCCTCGCGTGTTGGCGCCCTCGACCTCGGCTTCGTCCCCGGCGAAGGCGGCTTGACGGCGCGCGACATGGCGGCGGGTGGAGCAGATGTGCTGTTCAGCCTTGGCGCCGATGAGATCGAGATCGCGCCTGGCCCCTTTGTCATCTATCAAGGCACGCATGGCGATCGCGGAGCCCATCGGGCCGACGTCATTCTTCCGGGCGCCGCGTACACCGAGAAGTCCGGAACCTTCGTCAATACCGAAGGACGCGTTCAACTGGCGAACCGAGCAGCTTTTCCGCCCGGAGATGCGCGCGAAGATTGGGCGATTGTCCGCGCGCTGTCGGACGTGCTGGGCCATAAGTTGCCGTTCGATTCGCTTGCGGCGCTGCGCGCAGACCTCTATGCGCGCCAT
>JBEVKO010000013.1:0-13196 GCA_040509705.1 Beijerinckiaceae bacterium | reverse complement strand
CTGGCTTGGCCCGGGGATCCACGCATTGCGGAATGTGCGAAGAGCAGGTCGTGGATGGCCGGGCCGAGCCTGGCCATGACGTTTGCTATCGAAGCGGCGGCGTCCGAACCTTTCAGGTTTCAAACTCGCTGCGCTCGCGGTTTTTTTGCTTGAGCGGCAGGCGCCGCGTCATAAGAGACAGTCTACAAGGAGAAACCGCATGGCGATCATGAGCCCGGGCGTGACGCGCGCCGATGAGGGAATCGACCGCATCTCGTGGAACATTCTTGGCCAGACCTATGTGCCGAAGCAGGTGAGCGAACAGTCGATGTCGTGGCATGCGACGTTTCCGCCCGGCACATTCGTGCCGCCGCACATTCATCCCACGCAGGATGAATTCATCTACATGCTGGACGGCCGGTTCGATCTCGTGCTGGACGGCAAGGAGGTGTCGGCTGAATCGGGCGACCTCATCCGCCTGCCGATGGGGATTCCCCACGGCATCTTCAACAAGACCGACCGCACGGTGAAGTGTCTCTTCTGGGTGGCGCCGACGCGAAGGCTTTATGATCTGTTCTGGGCGATTCACAACATGAAGGAGCAGACGCCGCCGGAGGTCGTGGCGCTTTCGGCGAAGCACGAAGTGGATTTCCTGCCGCCGCCGGATGCGTGAGCGAGTTGGCGCAGCGAGCGACGACGGGTTTATGGAAAACAAGGGCTTTACCTCCGCCCAGATCCCGATTATTTTAAGCTTAAAGCAATTGCTTCCGGCAGCGTCTCACGGACCAGGAGGTCGCGATGGAGATCGGCGTCATTGGCGGCGGCCCGGCGGGCCTCTACGCCGCCATCCTGATCAGGAAGAGCTTTCCGCAGGCGAGGATCCGCGTCGTCGAGCGCAACCGCTTCGACGATACGTTCGGCTTCGGCGTCGTCTTCTCCGACCAGACGCTCGACGCGTTCGAGAAGGCCGATCCTGAAAGCTATCGCGCGATCACCGACGCATTCTCCTATTGGGACGACATCGAGATCGTGTTCGGCGGCCGCCGCCAGCGCATCGGCGGCAACGGCTTCTGCGGCTGCTCGCGGCGCGAGCTTCTGCTCATTCTGCAACGTCGTGCGCGCGAAGTCGGCGTCGAGCTCGAATTCATGAAGGAGCTGCCGGGTCCGGAAGCGTTTCCGAACGCCGATCTCGTTATTGCGGCGGACGGCATCAACAGCGTTGTGCGCGAAACCTATCGCGATCACTTCCAGCCGGAAACCGATCTGCGGCCCAACTGGTTCGCCTGGATGGGATCGACGAGACCGTTCGACGCCTTCACCTTTTTCTTCCGCGAGACCGAATGGGGCGTGTTCATCGCCCATTGCTACCAGTACGAGGCGGGGGCCTCGACCTGGGTGCTCGAGACCGATCCTGCGACTTTCGAGAAGGCCGGCCTTGCTTCGATGAGCGAAGACGAATCCGCGCGCTTCATGGAAAAAATCTTCGCCGAGGAATTGCAGGGGCACGTCTTCATCACCAACCGCTCGCTGTGGCGCCGCTTCCCGATGATCAGGAACAGGCGCTGGACCAAGGACGACCGGATCGTGCTGCTCGGCGACGCAAAGGCGACGGCTCATTTCTCGATCGGCTCAGGCACCAAGCTTGCGATGGAAGACGCGATCGCGCTCAATGCAGCGCTGGTTGCTGCGCGCGGCGACGTGAAGGATGCGCTCGCGCGCTTTGAGTCGGGTCGCCGCGAGGAGGTGGAGAAGACGCAGCACAACGCCGACGTCTCGCTCGTCTGGTTTGAGCATGTGTCGCGCTACATAAGGATGCCGCCGCTTCAGTTCGCGTTTGGCCTGATGACGCGGGCGAAATCGATCACCTACGACAATCTCGAATTGCGCGCGCCGGAATTCGTGCGCGAGGTGACGGCCGATTTCGCGCGCGATGTCGAACGCGCCGGCTTTGTTGAGAAGGCGGACCTGATGCGCCAGCCCGCCTATCAGCCCTACAGGCTGCGGGACCTGACGCTCGCCAACCGGCTCGTCATGTCGCCGATGTGCATGTATTCGGCGGTCGACGGCATGCCGCAGGATTTCCACTTCGTGCATTATGGCTCGCGCGCCATGGGCGGCGCCGGTCTGATCTTCACCGAGATGACCTGCGTGTCGCCCGATGCGCGCATCACGCCGGGCTGCACCGGAATCTGGAACAACGAGCAGCTCGCAATGTGGACGCGCATCGTCGACTTCGTGCATCTTAACTCGCATGCGAAGATCGCGCTGCAACTCGGCCATGCCGGTCGCAAGGGCGCGACGCAACTGATGTGGGAGGGCATGGACCGGCCGCTGCCCGTCGGCGGCTGGGACATCATCGGCCCGTCGCCGGAGCCCTACTATCCCGAAAGCCGGACGCCGCGCGAAATGACGCGCGCCGACATGAACCGCGTACGCGATGATTTCGTCCGCGCGGTCGAGGCGGGCGAGCGCGCCGGCTTCGATATGCTGGAGCTGCATGCGGCGCACGGCTATCTGCTCGCGAGCTTCATTTCGCCGATCACCAATCACCGCACCGACGCCTATGGCGGATCGCTCGAGAACCGGCTGCGCTTTCCGCTCGAAGTCTTCGGCGCCATGCGCGACGCATGGCCAAAACATAAGCCGATGTCGGTTCGCCTGTCCGCGACGGATTGGATCGAGGGCGGGATCGACGCCGGGGATGCGGTGGATATTGCGCGCGCCTTCGCCGAAGCCGGCGTCGATCTTATCGATGTGTCGACCGGCCAGACGACGCCGCAGTCGCGTCCCATCTATGGCCGCATGTATCAGACGCCGTTCGCGGAGCAGGTGCGCAACGTGGCGCGCGTCGCGACCATGTGCGTCGGCAACATCACGTCCGTCGATCAGGCCAACACGCTGCTGATCTCGGGTCGCGCCGATCTCATCGCCTTCGGCCGGCCGCATCTGGCTGACCCCGCATTTGCACTGCGCGGCGCGGCCTGGGCCGGCGTCGCCGACATTGGCGTGCCGAAACCTTATGCGCCGGGCTATCAGCAGCAGTTGCGCAACGCACCGCGAGACAAGGCCGATCTCATTGATCTGAAAATGCGCGCGCGCCCGAAGAGCCGGAAGTCGGAGGCGCCGGAGCGCAGGGAAGCTGCGGAGTGAGACGGCAGCGAACGTGAAGCGCGGCCCAGGCCCCTCATCCGGCCGCCGCAGGCGACGGATGAGGGGCGGCCGAAAACTGGAATCGTGATTTCATTGACCGACAATGCAAAAGCCGGGGACAATTT
The DNA here is from genome assembly GCA_040509705.1 of Beijerinckiaceae bacterium. Lineage (GTDB taxonomy): Bacteria > Pseudomonadota > Alphaproteobacteria > Rhizobiales > Beijerinckiaceae > Terrirubrum. Next base: position 9,942 of record JBEVKO010000013.1, on the reverse strand, counting down.
CGCCATCGCGTTGCAAGACGTCGGCGTGAAGTCGCGTTCGGGGGAAGCGTCATGAAGGTCATCATCGCGGGCACCGGCATTGGCGGGCTGACGCTGGCGCTTATGCTGCAGAGGCGCGGCCTTGATGCGGTGATCTATGAGCAGGCGAGCGAGGTGCGCGAGATCGGCGTCGGCATCAACACGCTGCCGCATGCGATCAAGGAGTTGGCGGACCTCGGCCTTCTTCCCGCGCTCGATGCGGTTGCGGTGCGCACCCGCGAGCTCATCTATCTCAACATGCAGGGCCAGGAGGTCTGGCGCGAGTATCGCGGCCTCGACGCCGGATTCGCAGTGCCGCAGTTCTCGATTCATCGCGGCAGATTCCAGAAGGTGCTCTACGACGCCGTAATCGAGCGGCTCGGCGCCGATGCGGTGCGCGCCAGCCGGCGCCTCGCCGGCTTCATCCAGGGAGAGGGCGGCGTCACCGCGCATTTCGTCGACACGAAGGACGGACTCTCCAGCGAGACGGTGCGCGGCGATATTCTCATCGGGGCGGATGGAATTCACTCCGCCGTGCGCGCGCATTTCTATCCGGATGAAGCCTCGCCGAAATGGCCGGGCGTTATGATGTGGCGCGGCGCCGCCGACTGGCCGGTGCATCTCGACGGCCGCACCATGTATATTTCCGGCGGCATGGGCGCGAAGTTCGTCTTCTATCCGATCGGCGCCGGAAAAACCCCGGAGACGCGACTCACCAACTGGGTCGTCAATGTGAAGGTGGCGGATGGCGCGACGTCGCCGCCGCCGAAGAATTCCTGGTCGCGGCAGGCGCGCCTGGAGGAAGTGTTGCCCTATGCGAAGCGATTCAGGATTCCGGGCGTCGACATCGAAGGGCTCGTGCGCGCATCGGGCTCGGCCTGGGAGTATCCGATGAGCGACCGCGATCCGCTGCCCCGCTGGAGCCATGGCCGCGTGACGCTTCTCGGCGACGCCGCCCATCCGATGTATCCGGTCGGGTCGAACGGCGCCTCCCAGGCGATTCTCGATGCGCGCTGCCTTGCGGACTCGCTCGCCAAGGCCGAGCATCCGATGCGCGGGCTGATGCTTTATGAGCAGGAGCGCCTGCCGAAGACGGCGGAAATCGTGCGCGTCAATCGCATCGGCGGGCCGGAGCGCGTCATCGACGCGGTCGAGAAGCTGAAGCCCGCGGGATTCACCGACATCGACAGCGTTCTGAGCTGGAGAGAGCGCGAAGCGATCGTCAGAGGCTATGCGCAGACCGCCGCGTTCACTGTGAAGGATGTGAACAAGCTGCCCTGAGCATCCGCTCATCCGGCGACTTCGCCGCCCCTTCTCCCGAAAGCCGAGATGGCGATTGCGGCGTTAAGGGCCCCACCTCCTACTCCCCATCCATTGGGGAGATGGTGTCGCCGCAGGCGACGGTTGAGGGGCATCGATGAGGGACGTTCACGACGTCGCATCGTCTCGCCTTTCGCTTGAACGCTTCCGCAGAAAGCGCCATCGTGACGGCTCACGCTGCGAGAGCCCGTCATGTCCATTTCAGCCCGCGATCTCGCCATCCTCTCGGCGCTCGAACAAAAGGCGCTGTGGCTGTCTTCATGGATGATCCACAACGCCAATCATCTGCGCCCGAGCGAGGACGGGCTGAAGGTCGGCGGCCATCAGGCGTCGTCTGCGTCGCTCGCGGCGATCATGACGGCGCTCTATTTCCGCGCGCTCAGGCCGCAGGACCGCGTCGCGGTGAAGCCGCACGCGTCCCCGATCTTCCACGCCATCCAGTATATGTTCGGCCATCAGTCGCTGGAGAAGATCCAGAATTTTCGCGGCTACAAGGGAGCGCAGAGCTATCCGTCGCGCACGAAGGATGCGGACGACGTCGATTTCTCGACCGGTTCAGTCGGCCTCGGCATCGCGCAGACTCTCTTCTCTTCACTGGTGCAGGATTACGTGAAGGCGAAGGGCTGGGCGAAGGATTGGCCGGAAGGCCGCATGATCGCGCTTTGCGGCGATGCGGAAATGGACGAGGGCAACATCTTCGAAGCGCTGCTCGAAGGCTGGAAGCATGGCGTGCGCAATTGCTGGTGGGTCATCGACTACAATCGCCAGTCGCTCGACGCGGTGATCCGCGAAGGATTGTGGGAACGCTTCGAGACCATCTTCCGTAATTTCGGCTGGGACGTCGTCATCCTGAAATATGGCGCGCTGATGCAGGCTGCATTCAGCGAGCCCGGCGGCGAGAAGCTGCGAGAATGGATCGATAAATGTCCGAACCAGCTCTATTCGGCGCTGACCTATCAGGGCGGCGCGGCCTGGCGGAAGCGGCTCATCGACGAGATCGGCGATCAGGGTCCGGCGACGAAGCTGATCGAAAAGCGCAGCGATGCGGAACTGCAGAAGCTGATGACCAATCTCGGCGGCCATGATCTGCCGGGCCTCGTCGACGCCTTCGAGAAGGCGTCGATGCATGATCGACCGACCTGCTTCATCGCCTACACGATCAAGGGATGCGGCCTGCCGCTCGCCGGCCACAAGGACAATCATGCTGGCTTGCTGACGCCGACGCAGATGGAAAGCGTGCGCGATGCGATGAGCATCCGCGCCGGCCATGAATGGGACAGGTTCGAGGGCCTGTCGATTCCTGCAACCGATATCGAAGCCTTCCTGAAGAAGGCGCCCTTCGCGCAGAAGGCGTCGCGGCGCCTGACATCGGCGCGCATCGCCATTCCCGACGCGCTGCCGGCGCCGGCGCATGGCGGCAAGCCGGTCTCGACGCAGATGGCGTTCGGCCAGATCCTCAACGAGGTCGCGCGCGAGGATTCAGATTATGCGCGGCGCATCGTCACGACATCTCCCGACGTGACAGTCTCAACCAACCTCGGACCCTTCATCAATCGTCGCGGCCTGTTTGCGCGCGAATCCATGGCCGACGCGTTCAAGGCCGAGCGCGTGCCCTCAACCTACTCCTGGGAGTTCTCCCCGAAGGGCCAGCATTGGGAATTGGGCATCGCAGAATCCAATCTCTTCATCATGCTGTCGGCGCTCGGGTTGTCGCATTCGATCTTCGGCGAACGCCTGCTGCCCATCGGCACGGTCTATGATCCCTTCATCTATCGCGGCGCCGATCAGCTCAATTACGCCTGCTATCAGGACGCGCGCTTCATCCTTGTGGCGACTCCTTCGGGAGTTTCGCTCGCCCCGGAAGGCGGCGCGCATCAGTCGATCGGCACGCCGCTGATCGGCATGGCGCAGGATGGCCTCTGCGCGTTCGAGCCCGCCTTCGCCGATGAGCTGGCGGTGATGATGCGCTTCGCTTTCGACTATATCCAGCGCGACGGCGGCGGCGCTGGCGGCGCCGAGCCCAACGAGAAGACCTGGCTGCGCGATGAGACCGGCGGCTCGATCTATCTTCGACTGACCACGCGCGCGATCGAGCAGCCGACGCGGCCGATGACGCCCGAGCTTTCGGAAGACATCGTCGACGGCGCGTACTGGCTGCGCAGGCCCGGCCCCAACGCGCAGATCATCGTCGCCTATCAGGGCGCCGTCGCGCCTGAGGCGATCGAGGCCGTCGGACTGATGGGAGAGGATCGCCGCGACATCGGCCTGCTGGCGATCACCTCGGCGGATCGACTGCATGCAGGCTGGTCGGCGGCGCAGCGCGCGCGCGAACGCGGCCTCGGCCATGCGACGAGCCACATTGAACGACTGCTCGCCGGGGCGCCCTCCCATTGCGGACTTGTCACCGTGATCGACGGCCATCCAGCGACGCTCGCCTGGCTCGGCGGCGTGCACGGCCACCGCATCCGGGCGCTGGGCGTCGAGCATTTCGGCCAGACCGGAACCATCGCCGATCTTTATCGGCATCATGGCATCGACGCCGCCGCGATCCTTCGCGCCGCCGAGACGTTGAGCCCCGGCCGGCCGATCCGCGCGCTGGCCAGGGTGGCTTGAACCATCCGGCGCTCGCTTCGCTCGCGCTTCTTTCGCTGGACCCGGAACGGGTTCCGCTTCACTCCGCCGTTCAGGGGAAGAGGCGACAAGCCTGACCAGAAAAAAATCTCCTAACAAGGAAAATAGTCGTTGACAGCGTAACGCTCCTTCGGTATGTTCTGGGCACGCTCCAGAATTGCGAGCGGGCAGGGACCGGTCTCCGCGGCCCACCTTTCAGGAACAGAAATATGCGATTTCCCGCTTCATCGCGCGATGATGCGGCGCGCGGTTGCGCGCCGGACGTCCGGCCCGCCAGGATCGCCCGCCTTGAGCGCGCCGCAACCGTACCGCCAACGCGGCAGACAGGAAATCTGGGCGCATTCTCGAAGGATCGCGCCAGCGCCGATCAAGACCGCAATCGCGAACGCTGCGCGGGCCATCCTTCGGACTTCGTCGCTCGATGAAGCGATCCGCGCGCACAAAGCGGGCGGGGCCTCCGGCGTCGCGAAGACCGTTCACGCCGCTCGCGCCAGCGACGATCATCGCGGCGAAGCGGCTCTTCGAACGCGAAGGTTTCGCGGCGAAAGACATCGCCGAACGCCTGGAAATCCATGCATCGACGGTGACGCGCTATGCGAAGCGCGACAGATGGGAAAACCCGCCGTCGGCGGTCGGTGCAGCAACGGCTCGCAAGGCAACGCAGACAAAGCTGAAATCGTCCTCAGGCGTTCGCGCAAAGCGCCCGCTCGGGTCGCCCGAGAGGTCAGGGTCCGCAACAGTCGCGGCTTCGACGACGCTCAGGGCGCGCCTCGGCGGCCTCGTCGCACGCGCCGTCACAGCGGCGGAAATGCAGGCCGACGACATCGAGCGGCGATTGGCCGACGCAAGCATCGACGCGTCCGAGCGCGAGAGGGAGGCGCGTTCCTTTGCAATCTTTGTGCGGGCGCTGAGGGATCTCGCAACTCTGGGCGAGTCGTTGTCGCGCGGCGAAGCGGCGGCGCCGTCAACAATCGATGAGGACGAGGATCTTGAGCGCGTTGTCGATGGCTACCGCGCGCAGTTTGCGCGCGTTCTTGCTGGAATGCGAAGGGAAGGGCCTGAGCCATGCGGCGGCGCTGACGCTGATGCCGGCGCCCCTGACCAAGGCGCTGGCGACGAGTTGGACCTTCCAGGGAAGACCTGACCAGTTCGCGCCGCCCGGCGACTGGACCGCATGGATCATGCTCGGCGGACGCGGCGCCGGCAAAACGCGCGCCGGCGCAGAGTGGATCACTGCGCTTGCGCTCGGCGAAGCGCCGTTCGCCGACAGGCCGACTTCGCCGCTCGCGCTCGTTGGAGAAACTGCGGCGGACGTGCGTGAAGTGATGATCGATGGCGTATCGGGATTGCGCGCGATCCGCGCGGGGAGCATGCGCCCGGTTTTCGAGGCGACGCGGCGGCGGCTCGTCTGGCCCAACGGCGCCGTCGCGCAATGTTTTTCCGCTGAGGATCCGGACCAGTTGCGTGGACCGCAATTCGCCGCGGCGTGGTGCGATGAACTCGCCAAATGGCGCTATCCGGATGCGGCGTGGGACAATCTTCAGTTTGCGCTGCGACTGGGGGACCGGCCGCGCGAGATGGTGACGACGACGCCGCGGCCGATCCCGCTGCTCAAACGATTGATCGCCGATCGGCGCAACGTCGTGACGCGGGCGAAAACAAGCGACAATGCCTGGTTTCTCGCGCCGGCGTTTCTTGATTCGATCGTGTCGCGCTATGTCGGCACGCGCATCGGCAGGCAGGAACTCGACGGCGAGATCATCGACGAGCGTCAGGGCGCCCTCTTCTCGCGCGCCGCGATCGAGAAGGCGCGCGTTCCATCGCCGCCTGCGCTGGCGCGCATCGTCGTCGCGGTCGACCCGCCGGCTTCGTCGTCGCGCCGCGCCGATTCATGCGGGCTCATTGCGGCGGGGATCGATTCGAACGGCGTTGTGTTCGTCATCGCCGATGCGACGCTTTCGTCAGCCCGTCCCGCGGAATGGGCGCGCGCGGCGCTGGCGCTCTATCATCGTTGCGAGGCCGACGCGATCGTCGCGGAGGTCAACCAGGGCGGCGACATGGTCGCCGCAGTGCTGCGCGAAGCGGATGCGTCGGCGCCGGTCATTTCGGTTCGCGCCACGCGGGGCAAATATCTACGCGCGGAACCGGTCGCTCATCTGTTCGAGCAGGGCCGCATCAGGCTTGTCGGCGCCTTTCCGGCGCTCGAGGACGAGATGTGCGACTTCGCGGCGGACGGCCTCTCGTCTGGACGCTCGCCGGATCGCCTCGATGCGTTCGTCTGGGCGGTGACGGCGCTGACGGTCGGAGCGGGCAGGGGACCGCGGGTGAGGGGGTTGTAAGGCCGTTCATCCGGCGCTGCGCGCGCCCCTTGTAACTTGGATTCGCCGTCATCTTCTCGCCCGAGGGGAGAAGCCGAGCGCGGGCGCGATGGCGCCAACTCCTTCTCCCCGCTTGCGGGGAGAAGGTGGCCGCGCAGCGGCCGGATGAGGGGGCGCTAAGCCAGCTGTTTCGGATCATAATAAAACTGCTCGCGCGCGATCTTCTCGCCGCGCCAGTGCTGGATTGAAAGTTCGTCGAGCTTCCTGGTTCGACCCTCCTTGTCCGTTATTTCAAAGATCCAGTTGATGACGACGAGGTCGCCATCGACAAGAACGTGCTTCGCCGGATGCGTGACGAACGAGGAGCGCGCCAGCGCCTGACGTTTGCGGGCCACAAGCTTGTCGCGTCCGACATGGGGCGGGTTGTGGTTTTCCTGCATCGAGGCGTCGTCGTGATAGAACTGCTCGATCGCGCCGACATGTTCGCCGCTTTCGACCGCAGCGATAAAGGTTCTTACGGTGTCCCTGCTGGGCATGCGCCTGGCTCCATACGAATGGCGCGACGCTAGACGACGCGGCGCCGCCGCACAACGCGCGGCCTGGTCGAAGCTATCAATGAGGTGAAAGATGCCGTCTCTTTTCTCGCGCCTGTTCGCGCGCGCTGAACCGCGCGAACGGAAGTCCTCGCGCACGGCGCCGCTGATCGCGCTCTACGATCACGGGCGTGCGCGCTGGACGCCGCGCGACTACGCTGCGCTGGCGCGCGAAGGATATCAGCGCAACGCAGTCGCCTTTCGCTGCGTGCGGCTGGTCGCCGAATCGGTTGCGGCGGCGCCGCTCCTGCTCTTCGATGGCCGCCGCGAGCTCGACGAGCATCCGTTTCTATCGCTGCTCGCCGCGCCCAATCCGCGCGACGCCGGCGCCGGCTTTCTTGAAGCGGTAGCTTCGCACCTGCTCATCGCCGGCAACGCCTATGTCGAATGCGTGCTGATCGAAGATGCGCCGCGCGAACTGCACCCGCTTAGGCCGGACCGCATGCAGGTGGTGCCAGGCGCCAATGGCTGGGCCGACGCCTACGACTATTCGGTTGACGGAAAGAGCGTGCGTTTTCGTCAGGATCGACGGCCGGTGCGGCCGATCCTGCATCTGACGTTCTTTCATCCGCTCGATGATCACTACGGCCTCGCGCCGATGGAAGCGGCCGCGGTCGCGCTCGATATTCACAACGCTGCCGGCCAATGGAATAAGGCGCTGCTCGACAATGCGGCGCGACCGTCCGGCGCGCTCGTCTACGCCGGCGACCAGGCGCACCTTTCGGACGCCCAGTTCGCGCGCCTGAAAAGCGAGCTTGAAGAAAACTTCCAGGGCGCAGCGAACGCCGGACGCCCGATGCTGCTGGAAGGCGGGCTCGACTGGAAGGCGCTGTCGCTGTCGCCGCGCGATATGGATTTCTCTGAGTCGAAAGCCGCTGCGGCGCGTGAGATCGCGCTCGCCTTCGGCGTCCCGCCGATGCTGATTGGCCTGCCGGGCGATGCGACCTACGCCAATTATCAGGAAGCGAACCGCGCCTTTTGGCGGCAAACGGTGACGCCGCTCGCCCAACGCATCGCGTCGGCGCTGCTGCATTGGCTGAAGCCGGCCTGGCGCGATGCGCAGGGGCTCGATGTCAGGATCGATCTTGATGCGCTCTCGGCGCTCTCGGACGAGCGCAAGGCGCTGTGGGAGCGCGTGCTCTCGGCCGGCGGCGTGCTGACCGAGGACGAACAGCGCATGGCTTTGGGCTATGGGGCGAAGGGAAGGATGGATCGTGATGGATAGCGTCGGCCATGCAATCGAATCCTTCATCGCGCGCGGCGATCTTGCGCATCTTGCGCTCGCTCTTTGGGCCTGCGGCGCAACCGCCTTCTGCTTTGCGCTGCTGCGCGCCTTGTCCATCGCCAATCACCAGCTTGCGGCCACGGCGCGCGAAGTCTCGTCGGCCAATCGCCACGTGAAGGAGTTCGTGCGGCAGTTATCCAACTTCAACCGGCGCAACGCGGTCGCCAATTCTGACTGACCAGAGCACTTTTCAGTTCATTCGCTTGTTCGTTCATGGAGCAATATATGGCCAGGTCCTCTTCGATCCGGCGGCGGGCGCGCACGCGCGCCATTGCAAGCCCATCCTCGGTTGGCGCCGAGGATCCGGCGCCCGCCATCCGAGCCTTCTTCGCGACGCTGCAACATTTGCGGGCGCTCAGCGACATCCAGCCGAAAGGACCTCAGAAAGGCGGTCGGCGATGAGGAACGATGCTTCGCGACTCGCCCGCGCGCCTCATCGGCTCGTGCGCGCCGAGGACGACGGCGTCATCGAGGGTTACGCCAGCATCTTCGAGCGCATCGACATGGCGAAAGACGTGATCGAGCATGGCGCATTCCGCGCATCGCTGGCGCGGCGCGGACCAGGCGGCGTCAGATTGCTCTGGCAGCACGACGCGAAGCAGCCGATCGGCGCGTGGAGTTCGCTGGTCGAGGATTCGCGCGGCCTTTACGCGCGCGGCCGGCTGAACATGTCGGTCAGGCGCGCGCGGGAGGCCTTCGCGCTCATTCGCCAGGGCGCCATCGACGGGCTGTCGATCGGCTTCAAGTCGGAGCGCGCCCGCGCCGATCCGAAAAGCGGCGTGCGCCGCATCGCGGCGATCGACATCTGGGAAATCTCCATCGTCACTTTTCCGATGATGCCGGACGCGCGCGTCACGGCCATCACGCCCGGTGACGGCGAGGCCGACATCCGGGCGCTGGCGGGAGACATCCGCCGCGCCGCAACCCTGTTTCAACCCCGAAGGAGCATATCATGACTGAATTTCCTGTGACTGAAACCAAGGCGGCGACCGACGATCTGCGCGCGTCCTTCGCCGAATTTTCGCGCGGATTTGAAAATTACCGGCAGGAGAACGACCAGAAGGTGTCAGCGCTCGAAATGCGCGGGCTTTCGGAAGTCAAGTCGGAAGAAAAGTTCGCGAGCATCGACGCGGCGCTCGATGACAATCGCCGGCGCGTCGATGCGCTGGCGCTGAATCAGGCGCGTCCTAATCTCGGCCTGCCGCAACATGCGAACGAAACTCCGGACATGCGCGAACACAAGCAGGCGTTCGAGTCCTATGTTCGCTCCGGCGAATTTTCCGGATTGAAAGCGCTGGAATTGAAGGCGCTTTCGGCGGGATCGGGACCTGACGGCGGTTATCTTGCGCCGCCGAGCACCGAGCAGGAAGTGCTGCGCCGCCTTTCGCTGCTGTCGCCGATCCGCGGCCTCGCTTCGGTGCGTCGCACCTCCACCGGAACTTACAAAAAGGCGTTCTCCACCACGGGCGCCGCGGCGGGGTGGGTCGGTGAAACGGCGGCGCGCCCGCAGACCAACTCGCCGACGCTCGCCGAGCTCACCTCTCCGGCGATGGAGCTCTACGCCATGCCGGCGGCGACGCAAACGATCCTCGACGACAGCATCGTCGATATCGACAGCTGGCTCGCCGACGAAATCGAAACCGCCTTCGCCGAACAGGAGAGCGCTGCGCTCGTGAACGGCGCCGGCGTCACCCAGCCCAAGGGCTTTCTCAACTATACGAAGGTTGCGAATGCATCCTGGACCTGGGGAAACATCGGCTATCTCGCGACCGGAGTC
>JBEVKO010000012.1:0-16361 GCA_040509705.1 Beijerinckiaceae bacterium | reverse complement strand
GGCCAGTCCTTGGCCTCGGCGAAGCGCGGCGCAAGCTGCCCAGCTTCGCCCATGCGCGCCAGGGCTTCCACGGCGAGCAGTCCATGCGGGCCGATCTGGCCTTTACGACGCCCGATGTCTTCTGCGAGACGCTCGACCAACGCGTCCGCGGCGCGTTTTCCCTGCTCGCCCATCCGGCACAATCCCATGAGCGCGCCCACAATGACATCGGAATCGTCGTGATTTCCGCGCCGGCGCGTCGGGGGTGTTTCGCGCAGGATCTCCGCGTAGCGCAACGCCGCCTGAGGACCCGCATCCCCCATGCGGGCGATGGCGCGCCAGGCGACGCCGCGCCGCTCGATCTCGCGCGAGAGCGCTTCGAGCCGCGGCGCGATTTCGGCCGCCGCTCCCTCGGGGAGGGCCGCAAGGGCGGACGACATGTATTGGATTACGTCGCGCCCGCGAGGCAGCGGGGTCGACTCCAGCCGGTCCATGATCGCACCGGTCAGCGGCGCGGCCCTGTCGCCGAGGACGCGCACAAGCGCTGGAAGCTGGAAGAACAGCATAACGCGCGCATCGCGGACCGCGCGCGCCACGATCTGCGCATCTTCAGGATGAAACTGCTTCGTGCGCTCCAGCAGCTTCAGATAGGGCTCGAACGCTTCGACTTCCGCCTGTCGGGCCTCGGACGGAGAATCGAGGGCGCGCGTGACCGCCTGGCGCAAGCGCAAGAGTTCGTCGCCGGAAGTTGCGCCGTCGCCGGACAAGGCGGCCGGAATCCGCACTGCATCGCCGAACAGCCGTCGGTACTCGTCCGTGAGCGGGTATTCGTACATGTTCGACTTCACCGTCCGTCGGATGAAGCCGCTGGTGACCTCGAAACCATATCCCGTCACCGGACCGATCAGCAGCGGCGCGATCAACGGCTCCCATTGCGTTTGCGTCTTGCGATCGAGAAGCTTCCAATCATCGCCATCGCGAGCGAGAAGTTCGATGCGGCGCGCCGAGAGCGTGTCCAGCCCGATCGACCACGGATTCTTGTAGTTGGTTCCTGCGGCCTTCTTCACATTGCGATCAATGAGCAGCATTCCCGCATCGCGCATATCCGCTGGGACGCGGACGAGACACTCGCCCGATGCGACGCGCGTCTTCACGCGGTCTTCGGGCGTGTCGCGATAGTCGCTCTTGTCGCCAGACCATTGGCCCGCATTGGCGCGGATCGGCGCCGGCGGGCATAGATCGCGTCGTTCAATTGCGAAGGCGTGCGTCGCCCGAGTCGATGCAATGTCGTCGCCGGCGAGTTCTGCGACGAGCACGCGCTGCGCGGCCCCGTTGAAGAGGAGTCGCTGGCAGAGCTGGCTGCACATGCGCTCCCTCTCGCGCCCGACGGCCGGCTCGTCGCGCTCGATGAGCGCGATCCCTTCGGCAGACGTGACCGGCCCGCCGGCTGCAAAATCGTCGGAGCGGAGCGCCTCGGCGGCGCGCTCGACCGGCCGGTTCAGCGCCGCTGGGATGGCGAACGTCAAACCGGCGACCAGCGCGATCGCGGCAAGCCAGCGAACCCGTCCGGCGAAGCCAAGCGCGTTCGCTGTGAGGCCGACCATCGCCGAATAAAGGAACAGCGCCGGCATGAGGCCGAGGATGATCCCGGGCACGACGAGCACCATCGCGCCAAGAATCGCCAGCATCGGCATGACGAGCACGGCAAGGGCGAGAACGCCCGTGACGATGAAATAGCGCGAACTCACGTCGCTCCGACGCCTGATTGCAAGACGGCCGCAACTTGCAGCACAACCGCCGACACCCGGTAAACGCGGGCGCGCGCTGATGGACAGTCCGTCGGCGTGGTTAAGAATTCGCCGCGCGCTCAGGGTCTTGAGCCGTCCGGGCGCCGCAAGGAGTTTCGCCCAGCCGACGGCGAAAAGATCCTGACATTCTCCCCGCATTGGGGCGGCTGTCCTGGGATTCCGCGCGGCGGCTCCGCCCGACTATGTCGTTGATAAGCGGGAAAACCGATGTAGGAAGAAGCCAGACGAGAGATGCGGAGGAACGCCATGGTCGCGCAGATTCATCACTTCATCGGCGGCAAACATGTGGAAGGCCGCTCCGGCCGCTTTGGCGACGTCTTCCAGCCCATGGACGGCACGCTTCGCGCGCAGGTGGCGCTGGCCTCGAAGGAGGATGCGCGCGCCGCTATTCTCAATGCCAAGGCCGCCCAACCCGCCTGGGCCGCCACGAACCCGCAGCGCCGCATGCGGGTGCTGATGCGGTTCGTCGACCTCGTCGCCCGGCATAATGACGAGCTCGCGGACATTCTCGCGCGCGAGCATGGCAAGACCATTCCTGACGCCAAGGGCGACATCCAGCGCGGCGTGGAGGTTGTCGAGGTCTGCCTCGGTTCGCCGCACATGCTGAAGGGAGAATATACGGATGGCGCGGGCCCGGGCATCGACATCTATTCGATGCGCCAGCCGCTCGGCGTCGTCGCCGGCATCACGCCGTTCAATTTCCCGGCGATGATCCCGATGTGGAAATTCGGGCCGGCTCTCGCCTGCGGCAACGCCTTCATCCTGAAGCCGTCCGAGCGCGACCCGGGGGTGCCGATGCGTCTCGCCGAGCTTCTGATGGAGGCCGGCTTGCCGGCGGGCGTGTTCAACGTCGTCAACGGCGACAAGGAAGCGGTGGATGCGATCCTCGATGATCCTGACATCCAGGCCGTCGGCTTCGTCGGGTCGACGCCGATCGCGCAGTATATCTACGCCCGCGGCTGCGCGAACGGAAAGCGCGTGCAGTGCTTCGGCGGCGCCAAGAATCACATGATCGTCATGCCCGACGCCGACATGGATCAGGCTGTCGATGCGCTGATCGGCGCTGGCTACGGCGCGGCGGGCGAGCGCTGCATGGCCGTGTCGGTCGCCGTGCCCGTCGGCAAGAGCACTGCGGACGAACTCGTGAAGCGCCTCATCCCGCGCGTTGAATCATTGAAGGTCGGGCCATCCACCGACGCCAGCGCCGATTTCGGGCCGCTGGTCACCAAGGCCCATCTCGAGAAGGTGAAGGGCTATGTCGATCTCGGCGTGAAGGAAGGCGCCAAGCTCGTCGTCGATGGCCGCAACTTCAAGATGCAGGGCTACGAGAACGGCTTCTACATGCATGGCTGCCTCTTCGACGAGGTCACGCCCGACATGCGCATCTACAAGGAGGAGATCTTCGGGCCTGTCCTTTCGGTCGTGCGCGCGAAGGATTACGAGGAAGGGCTGAAGCTCGCGAATGACCATGAGTACGGCAACGGCGTGGCGATCTTCACCCGCGACGGCGATGCTGCGCGCGATTTCGCGGCGCGCGTCCAGGTCGGAATGGTCGGCGTCAACGTGCCCATCCCGGTGCCGCTGGCCTACTACACCTTCGGCGGCTGGAAGCGCTCGGGATTCGGCGATCTAAACCAGCACGGCCCGGACGCCATCCGCTTCTACACCAAGACCAAGACCGTCACCTCGCGTTGGCCGTCGGGCATCAAGGACGGCTCGGAATTCGTCATTCCGACGATGCAGTAGGGGCGCTTTACCCGGATGACTTCGGGTGCTATCACTTTGATAGCACAGGAGGTTGTCGTGGGCCAGGTTCTGATCAGAAATGTGCCTGACGAAACCATTGAGGTCTTTCGCCAGCGCGCCAAGGCGAACCGCCGCTCGCTTGAGCAAGAGCTTCGCGATCTGCTCGAGCGCAACCGGCCTTATACGCCCGAGGAGCGCCTTGCAGCGATCCGCTATCAGCGCTCGCTGGCGAAAGGCCCGGCGGAGCCCATGAGCTTGGATGAAATCCGCGAAGGATTGGAATGACGCCGACCCTTGTCGTCGACGCCGGCGTCGCTCTGAAATTGCTGCTGCCGGAGCCGCTCGGGGAATACGCGTACAGGTTGGCGGCAATGAGCAGCCCAATGATTGCGCCGAATTTGATCCGGATCGAAATCGCCAACGCATTTTGGAAGAGCGTCCGGAAAGGCGTCATCGATCCGAACGTGTCTCAGGTGCTCCTTGCTCGCGTTCGCGCGCATTTCGCGGAGTTGGTCGACGAGGACACGCTGCTGCCCGATGCGCTGCATCTCGCGACGACGCTCAACCATCCCGTCTATGACTGCATATATCTCGCGCTCGCCGAAACGCGCAGCGCGAGACTTGTGACGGCCAATGAGCGTCTGATGGCGAGAATCAAAGGCACGGAATATGCGCGCCTCGTCACGCCGCTCAGCGAATTCGCGGCGTGACGCCAATGGGGGAGCGCCTACCTCCTCACCTGCGCGCGCAGCGTCTCCTCGACGGCCTGGTCGAACGAATCTCTCTTGCCGCCCGCTGCGATCGCTGCGCTGCTCTTGTCGCGCACGAATGCGTCGCGACGCGCGACGAGGTCGCCCATCTGCCTGGCGAGTTCTTGGCGCTGCGCGTTCATGACCTCGATCTGACGGCTGCGCTCCGCGCCGGAAAGGCTGCGCATTGTTTCAGGCAGTTCCTTCTCCGGAATCGAATCGAGCCTACGGCGTCCCTGCGCGACATCGGCGACGAGATCGCCCTCGCCGGTCACGGCGTCGGCGCCCTTGCCCGCACGGTTGAGATAGCCCGCCATGTCGGACGCAGCCGAGCGCGGCGCTGCGGCGATCTGCGCGGACTTTTCGCGCACCGCCCCGCGCCGGCGTTCGTCGCCGTAGGGGATCACCGTCGCGTTGATCTTCTTCTGCAGGATGATGATCTCGTCGTCATAGGGCGTCTCGATGATCACGACCTGTCCGCCATCCTGTGGGATCGGAATGTAGCGACCGCCGCCCTTCTGCGCGATCGAACGCCAGACCCGTTCCGTATCGCGCGCGCCGCCGGCCTGCACCGCATTGACGATGATGCCGCGCGCCCGCGCGTCGCCGACGATTTCCGGATATTTTCGATCCTGCTGATAACCCATGTGGGGCGGTGCATCGCCAACGAGAAAGATGATGCGGTCGGTGAGCGGATCCTGCGTCCATTTCAAGCCGCCCACCGCCCTGTCGAGCGCTTCGTTGACCGATTCCGGCCAGTCGCCTCCGCCCTTCGCCTTGAGCTGCAGGAGATTTCCGTAGAGGTCCTGGATGTCCGTCGTGAGATCGAATGCGCGCGTGACATACTCGTCGCCGATGTCGCGATAGGCGACGAGGCCCATGCGGATTTCGGCGTCGGGATTGGCGTCGACGATGGCGGTCGCGATCGACCAGATCTTTCGCTTCGCGGCGTCGATAAGGCCGGACATCGAGCCGGTCGTATCGAGGACGAACGCGACCTCCACGCGTGGCCGCGCCTGCGCGGCGCCAGGCGCCAGAATCGAGACAAGCGAACTCATTGCGGCGCCGGCGAGCGCCGCTGCATTGCGCATTTTCATGGTAACCTCCCCATTCGGAAGCCACAGGATCGGCGTCGAGTTCGGCGGCTCAATGAAATGGCGACGACAGCCGCGCGGCGCGATCGCGGCATAATTGCGATGGATTGCGCGAGCGCCGGGAGGCGCGTGTGAGCGTCGAAACATTCGATTTCATCGTATGCGGCGCAGGCTCGGCAGGCTCTGTGCTTGCGAATCGCCTGTCCGAAAACGGCCGCTATTCGGTCGCCGTGATCGAAGGCGGCGGCAATGACAACTGGATCTGGTTTCACATCCCGGTCGGTTACCTGTTCGCGATCGGCAATCCGCGCTCGGACTGGATGTTCAGGACAGAACCCGATCCCGGCCTCAACGGCCGGTCGCTCAACTATCCGCGCGGCAAGGTGATCGGCGGCTGCTCCGCCATCAACGCGATGATCTATATGCGCGGCCAGGCCGCTGACTATGACGGCTGGCGTCAGCTCGGCCTTGCGGGCTGGGGGTGGGATGACGTGCTTCCCATATTCAGAAAGCAGCAGGACCACTTCAGCGGCGCCGACGACATGCATGGCGCCGGCGGCGAATGGCGGGTCGACGCGCCGCGCACATCGTGGGAATTGCTCGACGCCTTCATCGAAGCGGCCGAACAGACCGGCATTCGCCGCACCTCGGACTTCAACCGCGGCGACAATGAGGGCTGCGGCTACTTCCAGGTCAACCAGAAAAACGGCCGCCGCTGGAGCGCTGCGCGCGGCTTTCTGAAGCCGGTTCTGAAACGGCCGAATCTCGAACTCATGACGCATGCGCTGGTCGATCGCGTCACATTTGATGGAAGGCGCGCAACCGGCGTCGTCATCCGCAAGGATGGCGCAACGCGCGCGTTGCATGCGCGGCGCGACGTGATCCTCTCGGCTGGAACAGTTGCGACCCCCGCCATCCTTGAACGCTCAGGGATCGGCGCCGGCGGAAAGCTTGCGGAGATTGGCGTCGAGACGATCGCGGAATCGCCCGGCGTCGGCGAAAATCTCCAGGACCATCTGCAGTTGCGCGCCATCTTCAAGGTCTCGAGCGTGAAGACCATGAACGGCGAATACCGTTCGCTGCTGCGTCGCGCCAAGATGGGGCTCGACTACGCGCTGTTCCGGCGCGGCCCGCTGACGATGGCGCCGTCGCAGCTCGGCGCCTTCGCGCGCACATCGCAACATTTTGCGACGCCCAACGTGCAATTCCATATCCAGCCCCTGTCGCTCGACAAGTTCGGCGACCCGCTTCATCCCTTCGACGCCTTCACGATCAGCGTCTGCAACCTGCGGCCCGAGAGCCGCGGGTCGATCCATGCGCGTTCGCGCGATGCGTCCGATGCGCCCTCCATCAGGCCGAACTATCTCGCGGCCATGGCCGACCGCGAGGTGGCGGCGGACTCGATCCTGCTCGCGCGCCGCATCGCCGCGGCGCCGGCGCTTCAGCGCTTCAAGCCCGAGGAGTACAAGCCCGGCGCCGAGATCTCGTCGCGCGAAGATCTGATGCGCGCCGCCGGCGACATCGGCACGACGATCTTTCATCCCGTCGGCACAGCGAAGATGGGCGTCGCCAGCGATCCGATGGCCGTGGTAGATGAAAGGCTGCGCGTGCGCGGCGTCGACGGGTTGCGCGTCATTGACGCATCCGTGATGCCGCGCATCACCTCGGGCAACACAAACTCGCCGACCATGATGATCGCTGACAAGGGCGCCGCGATGGCGCTGGAGGATGCGCGATGAGCTTTGATCTCCCCGCCGCGCGCGTCCTCTTGGACAATGTCTTTGCGCCCTGGGTGCAGGACCTTGCGCTCGAGATCGTCGCGGTCTCGCCTGAGAAGGCAGTGTTGCGCATGCCGTTCTCGCCGCGCCTGACGCGCGAGGGCGGCGTTGTCTGCGGCCAGGCGATGATGGCGATGGCGGACACGGCGATGGTGTTCGCCGTTTCCGCCGCGTGCGGCGCCTATCGGCCGATGACGACGGTTGATCAGACCACGCACTTTCTCAAGCCCGCGTCCAGCAGCGCGCTGATCGCGGAAGCGGAGATTTCACGACTAGGGAAGTCGATGGCGTTCGGGCGCGTGACGCTGTTGGCGGAGAGCGATCGCAAGCCGGTCGCGACCGTGCAGACCGCATACGCCCTGCTCGCCTGACGGAGACGCGCATGACCGCCTTTGCGCTGACCGAGGACCAGATCGCCATCCGCGACATGGCGCGCGACTTCGCGTCGGAGACGCTCGCGCCGAGAGCCGTGGAATGGGACGAGAAAAAACATTTCCCCGTCGATGAAATGCGCGCCGCCGCGGCGCTCGGCATGGGCGGCGTCTATGTGCGCGAGGATGTCGGCGGCTCCGGCCTCGGCCGCATGGAATCGGCGCTCATCTTCGAAGCGCTGGCGACCGGCTGCCCGACAGTGTCCGCCTATATTTCGATCCACAATATGTCGGCCTGGATGATCGATCGCTTCGGCTCCGACGAGCAGCGCCGGCGATTTCTGCCAAAGCTCTGCACGATGGAGCATCTCGCGAGCTACTGCCTGACCGAGCCCGGCGCCGGCTCGGACGCGGCGGCCTTGAAGACGAAGGCCGTGCGGGACGGCGACCATTACGTCCTGGACGGCGTCAAGCAGTTCATATCCGGAGCCGGCGTGTCCGACGTCTATGTGACGATGCTGCGGACGGGCGATGCGGGCGCCACTGGAATCTCAACTCTTGTCGTCGAGAAGGACGCGCCCGGCCTCTCCTTCGGCGCAAACGAGAAGAAGATGGGATGGAACGCCCAGCCGACGCGCCAGGTGATCTTCGAGAACTGCCGCGTGCCCGCAGCCAATCGGCTCGGCGAGGAAGGCATCGGATTCCGCATCGCCATGGCCGGCCTCGACGGCGGGCGCCTCAATATCGCCGCCTGTTCGCTCGGCGGCGCGCAGGCCGCGCTCGACAAGTCGCTCGCCTACATGAATGAGCGCAAGGCGTTCGGGAAGAAGCTGGACGAGTTTCAGGCCCTGCAGTTTCGCCTCGCCGACATGGCGACCGAGCTCGAAGCGGCCCGCACGTTCCTGTGGCGCGCCGCCTCGGCCCTCGATGCGAAGGATCCGGAGGCGACGAAGCTCTGCGCCATGGCCAAGCGCTTCGGCACCGATGTCGGGTTCGAGATCGCCAACCGGGCGCTGCAGCTTCATGGCGGCTACGGCTATCTCGCCGACTACGGCATCGAGAAAATCGTGCGCGATCTGCGCGTCCACCAGATCCTTGAAGGAACCAACGAGATCATGCGGGTGATCATCGCGCGCAGTCTGGTGGGACGGAGCAGCGGAAATTAGCGTTCGACAATTCACCATCGGGAGAAAACCTCATGACCACCATCGCCTTCATCGGCCTCGGCAACATGGGCGGGCCGATGGCCGCCAATCTCGTCAAGGCGCAGCACAAGGTGATCGGCATTGATCTCGCGCCTGCGCTCTGCGCTGAGGCCGAAAAGCAAGGCGTGACGATCGCAGCCAGCATCGCCGACGCCGTGAAGTCGGCCGAGGTCGTCGTCACCATGCTGCCGGCCGGAAAGCATGTGCGCGCCGTGTGGGCTGAAGCAACGGGCGCAGCGAAGCAAGGAACTCTCTTCATCGATTCATCGACCGTCGATGTGGAGAGCGCGCGCGCCGCGCATGAGATGGCCGCAAAAGCGGAGCTGCTTTCCGTCGATGCGCCGGTGTCGGGCGGCACGGGCGGCGCAAAAGCGGCGACGCTGACCTTCATGTGCGGCGGATCGAAGGAGGCGTTCGAACGTGCAAAAACGATCTTGGAGAATATGGGCAAGAAGATCGTCCATTGCGGCGAGGCGGGATCCGGTCAGGCCGCCAAAATTTGCAACAACATGATTCTTGGCATCTCGATGATCGGCGTGTCGGAAGCTTTCGTTCTCGCCGAAAAGCTCGGCCTGTCGCATCAGGCGCTGTTCGATGTCGCTTCGACCTCATCGGGACAGTGCTGGTCGCTGACGACCTATTGTCCGGTGCCCGGCCCCGTTCCGACCTCCCCCGCCAACAGCGGCTACAAGCCGGGCTTCGCCTCGGCGCTGATGCTCAAGGATCTGAAATTGTCGCAGGAGGCCGCTGCGAGCGCCGGCGCGACGACGCCGATGGGCGCGCTGGCGACGCAGATCTACGCGCTGCACAATGCGTGGGGAGAGGGCGGCTCGGATTTCTCCGGCGTCATCCATCTGGTGCGGGGCAAGGGAGAGTAACGGCCCGCGTGCGGGAAAGCGCCCTACTCCGCCGCGACTTTCGGCGCGTGGCTTTCCTGCGCCGCGAGCCAGCGCTCGGCTTCGAGCGCCGCCATGCAGCCCATGCCGGCCGCCGTCACGGCTTGGCGATATATCTCGTCAGTCACATCGCCCGCGGCGTAGACTCCGGGGATCGAGGTCGCTGTCGAATCCGGCGCCGTCCAGACATAGCCGTTCGGCTTCATCCGGACCTGATCCCTGACGAGTTCGGTCGCGGGTGAATGTCCGATGGCGACGAACAGCCCGTCGGTTCTCAGTTCGCGCATCGCGCCGGTCTTCACATTCCTCAGCTTGAGCGTCGTCACTGCAGGTGGTTGCGCGTCGCCGAGGATTTCATCGACCGTGTGGTCCCAGATCACCTCGATCTTCGGATGCTTGAACAGCCTGTCCTGGAGAATCTTCTCGGCGCGGAATTCATCGCGGCGATGCGCCACCGTCACCTTTGACGCGAGGTTGGCGAGATAGAGCGCCTCCTCGACCGCCGAGTTGCCGCCCCCGACAACCACGACCTCCTTGCCGCGGAAGAAGAAGCCGTCGCAGGTGGCGCAAGCCGAGACGCCAAAGCCCTTGAACTTTTCCTCTGACGGCAGCCCGAGCCACTTCGCCTGCGCGCCGGTGGCGAGCACCAGCGCGTCGCAGGTGTAGACGGCGCCTGAATCTCCCGTGAGCCGGAACGGACGCCGCGACAGGTCGGCCGAGACGACATGATCGTTGATCAGCTTCGTCCCGACATGCTCGGCCTGCTTGCGCATTTCCTCCATCAGCCACGGCCCCTGCACGGCGCTGGCGAAGCCCGGATAGTTCTCGACGTCGGTCGTGATCATGAGCTGGCCGCCCTGCTGGAAGCCGGCGACGAGGACGGGTTCGAGCATGGCGCGGGCGGCGTAGATCGCCGCCGTGTAGCCGGCCGGGCCTGAGCCGACGATGAGAAGCTTGGCGTGGAGGGAGGTCATGGATGGGTCCGGCGGAGGGCGCGATAGCGCTTGGCGATCGCTTCGGCGATCTCTGGGGTGGAATCTAGAGGTGGGTAGGGCTTTCCTTCAAGACGGCCCGCAAAGTTGTGAACTATGCCCTTGACGCGCATCTCGTCGAGGAAATGCGTGATTTTCCTGTGGCCCCGGCCGCCCGGCGTGAAGACCAGGATGGGCTTCCCCGTCGCCGCCGCCTCGCCGACCATGTTGGTGCTGTCGGCCGTCGCGACGATCGCATCGGCCATGGCCAGAAGCGGGATGAGAGGATTTTCGCCCGATCCGTCCCACAGCCATCCGCCATGATGATCAAAGACATGCCGCACCGTCGCGCCGAGCGACGCCGGCGTGCGGCGCGACAGGGTGCCCATGAGGGCGACGCCCGAGTCTGCAAGCGCAGCAAGTTGCGACGCGAAAGCCCGGACGTCGTCGTCGGAGAATGTGAAATGTCGCGAATCGCCGCCCACGAGCACTGCGGCGCGGGGCGGCGCGAGGGCGGCTATGGCCGGCGGCGGGTTTGCGCGCGCCTGCGCCAGCCGTTCGGCGGAGATGCGATGCGGCGGCGTCAGGGTCGAGATCACGTTGGGGCCGCGAAGCCGGTCATGTTCGGGAACCCAGATCAGGTCGGCGGCGCCCGCCCCAACGCGCGGATCCTTCAGGACGACGGTGAATGTTCTTCCCCCCGCCGCACGTTTCACATGGCGGACATAGGCTGCGGCCCGTCGTCCAGACGCGATGAGCAGATCCGGAAAGGGCGGTGCGATCGGGCTTCCGGGCCGGCCCGGCCGCTCCGCCGGATCGATCGGTCCCCACGGCATGAGCCATGACCAGGGAGCCCGGGGCGCAACGCGCCGGACGGAAGTCATCAAGCCAAGGGCGTCAGCCACGCCGATGCATTGCGCCTCATCGCCGGCCTTGCCGTCGGTGACAATCCAGGCGGTGGGAGCCGGGTCGAGCATGCGCGGCTGGTTGCCACAGCCTCGCCGCGAAGGCCATGCCGGGAGACGGCCGCAGGAGGCTCCCCTGTGAAGAACTGCGGCGGCCGCTATCCCTCCACCTGTCTAGGATTTAAGTCTCCGTAATGGCATCCTGACGCAATCTGGGAGGCCATTCAGAGACGGTGCGTCGATCGCGCCGATTGCGGTCGCTTCCGGCTTGTTTCGGACCCCGTGCGGCGCTAGGAACGCGCAATAAAATTTCAAAGCTAGGCGCCCCTTGCGATCCGGCCTCGACGCGATCGATCTTGCCATCCTGCGCGAACTGCAGGCCGATGGACGTATGACCAATGTCGACCTCGCACATCGGGTCGGCATCTCGCCGCCGCCCTGCCTGCGCCGCGTGCGGGCGCTCGAAAAGGCCGGCTACATCCGCGGCTACAGGGCGCTGCTCGACGAGCGCAAGCTCGGTCAGGAGCTCACCTGCTTCGCCATGGTGTTGTTGGCGAGCCAGGCCGGACCTGACCTGAAAGCCTTCAGCGCGCGCGTGCGAGCCTGGCCAATGGTTCGCGAGTGCTGGACGCTGTCCGGCGACATCGACTTTCTGTTGAAATGCGTCGCGCCGGATCTGAAGGCCTTTCAGGCCTTCGTCTCGGAGCTGACCGCCACGCCGAACGTGCGCAACGTCCGCACCGCGCTGACGCTCGACCGGGTGAAGGACGAGCCGATGGTTCCTTTCACGCCCTGACGCAAAAGCTCAGCTGAGCTTCCAGCGCGCCCAGCGCGCATAGGAGGTCGACAGCGATGCAAGGCGTCGCAGGTCGATATCAGGGGCGAACCACGGTCCCGAAATTGAGGAAGGATAGGTGCTGAGCAGCGGCGTGCGCGACAGGATGGCGTTGCCGCGGCCTACCATCACGAGTTCCCCGTCCATGTAGTCGACCATGGCGGACGGGCCGCCGCCGAAGCTTCCGCGCCCGCCCGAGTCCAGGCCTCCAGCATAGCCCGACAGGGACACTGCATCGATCCGCACCACGAGCAACGGGCCGCCTTGGCCGATCCGGTCGGCAAAGGCCTGCCGAAGGCCGGCGCGGAGATTCTGGTCGATGACGCCGAGCGGCGCGCCGCCCCAGCCTTTTGCGCGCAGGGGCGATACGTCGACCCTGACGTCGCTGATCGCCGCGCCCTGAGCCTGGGCGCGTTGCGCAACCGCCGTCGCCGCGAGACCGGCGATCGAAGCAATCAGATTGCGACGGGTGGTCATACTAACCTCCTGTGTCATCGCACGGACGATGGAGTCCGCTCCAACGCGATGCGATTGCGGCGGCCATGTCAAGTCAAGCGAGGGCTTCAGGGCTGAACCGTCATCCTGACGCGCACACGCGTGTTCCGCGCTTGTCCGCTTTGCGGAATGTAGCGAATGTCAACCTCGAACACATCGGGACCGACATAGCCGGGATTCGGCCGATATGCCGTTCGGTAGCGTCCGTCTGAATTTCCCGCGCTGCCGATAATTCCACGCGCGGGAGGGTTGACGAGCGCGTACGACAGAATCGCCGAACGCCGGCCGTAATTGAGAACGCAGGTCTGATCGCGAGGCGTCCGCGCCTCCACTTCGGTGACTCCCCCGGCGACGAAAGTGAAATTGCTGGTGCAGCGGGCGCCCTGCGCCGCGGCCGCAAAGGCCAGCGCCGGCGTCGCCGCCAGCGCCGTCACGGCGATCCTAGCGAAACGCGACCTTGGTGATCTCATAGCTCTTGCCGCCGGATGGCGTATGAACTTCGACTGATTCGCCGACCTTCTTGCCGATCAATGCGCGGCCGATGGGCGAAGCCACCGAGACCCGGCCCGACCGCACGTCGGCTTCCGGCTCGCCGACGATCTGCCACACCTTTTCGGCCTCCGTATCCTCATCGAGGAGCGTGACCGTCGCGCCGAACATCACCGTCTCGCCATTGAGTTTGCTCACGTCGATCACTTCGGCGCGGCCGATGAGCGATTCAAGTTCGAGGATTCGCCCCTCGTTGTGCGACTGCGCTTCTTTGGCGGAATGATATTCCGCGTTCTCCGACAGATCGCCGAGAGAGCGCGCGTCCGAGATCGCCTGGATGATGCGCGGCCGCTCCTCCTGTTGGCGACGTTTCAGTTCGATTTCCAGCGTCGCAAGTCCGGCGATCGTTATAGGCACGCGGTCCATTTCCGCCTCTTCTTGAAAAACAAAGCCCTCGCCGCCGACCGGAGCCGGCGGACGATAGATTCGGAGCTCCCGATGTGAATTCGATCAGGCCGCGTAGTCCTGCAGCGCCCTGACCGCGAGGTCGCCCCCGCGCCAGGCTTCGATGCCCTTCGCAGCGGCGACTGCGCCTGAGAGTGTGGTGTAGTAGGGCACCTTGTGCAAGAGGGCCGCGCGCCGCAACGATTTGGAGTCCGACAGCGCCCCACGGCCTTCGCTGGTGTTGAAAACGAGCTGAATGGCGCCGTTGCGTATGGCGTCGACGATGTGCGGCCGGCCTTCCAGCACCTTGTTGATGCGGGTCGCCGGGACGCCGCTCTCTTCGAGAAAGCGCTGGGTTCCGGCGGTGGCTATGACCTTGAAACCCTTGCCGGCGAGTGAGCGCACGGCCTCAAGAATGCCGGCCTTGTCGGCGTCCCTCACAGAGACGAACACCGAGCCCTCGATCGGAATGCGCGATCCGGCTCCGAGCTGGCTCTTGGCGAACGCCGCCTCGAAGCTGAGGTCGAGCCCCATCACTTCGCCGGTCGACCGCATTTCCGGCCCGAGCAGAACATCGACGCCCGGGAAGCGTGCGAACGGAAACACGGCTTCCTTGACTCCGACATGATTGAGTTTCTTCGGCGTCAGCCCGAAGCTTGCGAGTTTCTCGCCCGCCATGACGCGGGCCGCGATTTTCGCCACCGGCTCGCCGATCACCTTGGCGACGAACGGCACCGTGCGCGACGCCCGCGGATTGACTTCCAGCACAAAGACGTCGCCGCCCTTGATGGCGTACTGCACGTTCATCAGGCCGACCACCTTGAGCGCCAGCGCGAGTTTCCGCGTCTGTTCCTCCAGCTCCTTGACCATGGATGCAGAGAGCGTGCAGGGCGGCAGCGAGCAGGCGGAATCGCCCGAATGGATGCCTGCCTCCTCGATATGCTCCATCACCCCCGCGACGAACACATCCATTCCATCGCTGATGCAGTCGACGTCGACTTCGACGGCATCCGCGAGATAGCGGTCGAACAGCAGCGGATTCTTGCCGAGCACCGTATTGATCTGGCCGGTCTTGTCGTTCGGATAGCGCGCTTTCACATCCGACGGGATGAGCGTCGGCAGCGTGCCGAGAAGATAGTTCTCGAACTCCTCCTCATCGCGGATGATCGCCATCGCGCGCCCGCCGAGCACGTAGGAGGGGCGCACGACGAACGGCAGCCCGAGCTCGGACGCGATCAGGCGGCTCTGTTCGACCGAATAGGCGATGCCGTTCTTCGGTTGCCGCAGATCGAGCTTGTCGAGCAAACGCTTGAATCGGTCGCGGTCTTCGGCGAGGTCGATCGCATCGGGAGACGTCCCGAGGATCGGAAGGCCCGCCTGCTCGAGCGCGTCGGCGAGCTTGAGCGGCGTCTGTCCCCCGAACTGCACGATGACGCCGTGCAGCGTCCCGTTCCGCTGCTCCGCGTCGATGATCTCGAGCACGTCTTCGGCAGTGAGCGGTTCGAAATAAAGGCGGTCCGACGTATCGTAGTCGGTGGAGACCGTCTCCGGATTGCAATTGATCATGATGGTTTCAAAGCCCGCCTCGCTCAGCGCAAAACAGGCGTGGCAGCAGCAATAATCGAATTCGATGCCCTGGCCGATGCGATTGGGACCGCCGCCGAGGATAATTGCTTTCCTGCGATCGGATGGGCGCGCCTCGTCGGCCGCTGCGCCGGCGAAGAGCGGCGCATAGGTCGAATACATGTACGCCGTCGGCGATGCGAATTCAGCGGCGCAGGTGTCGATGCGCTTGTACGTCGGCCTGTCGCCGAGCGCGCGGCGCTGCTTCTGCACCGCGGCTTCAGTAAGACCCGTCAGGCTCGCAAGCCGCAGGTCGGAGAAGCCTTTCGCCTTCAGCGCGCGAAATGCTCCCGGCGTCGCGGGCAGACCATGGGCGCGCACCTTCGCTTCCATGTCGACGATGCCGCGCAGCTGTTCGAGGAACCACGGATCAATCGCGCAGGCGCGATGGATTTCCTCGTCCGTCAGGCCGAGCCGCATCGCCTGCCCGACGACACGCAGCCGGTCCGGAGTCGGCGTGCCGAGCGCGGCGCGAATGGCGTTCTTGTCGTCGCCCTGGCCAAGGCCGGCGATCTCGATCTCATCGAGGCCGGTCAAGCCCGTCTCGAGCGAGCGCAGCGCCTTTTGCAGCGATTCCTGGAAAGTGCGGCCGATCGCCATCGCTTCGCCGACCGACTTCATCGCCGTCGTCAAAGTGGGCTCCGCGCCGGGGAATTTCTCGAAGGCGAAGCGCGGGATCTTCGTCACCACATAGTCGATCGTCGGCTCGAAGCTTGCGGGCGTCGCGCCCCCGGTAATGTCGTTGGCGATCTCATCGAGCGTATAGCCGACGGCGAGCTTGGCTGCGACCTTGGCGATTGGAAAGCCGGTCGCCTTCGATGCGAGCGCCGAGGAGCGCGACACGCGCGGGTTCATCTCGATCACGATCATGCGCCCGTTCTCCGGGTTGATCGCGAACTGCACGTTGGAGCCACCCGTCTCGACGCCGATCTCGCGCAGCACCGCCAGAGAGGCGTCGCGCATGATCTGGTAT
>JBEVKO010000011.1:0-4559 GCA_040509705.1 Beijerinckiaceae bacterium | reverse complement strand
TCAATCCGGCGGTGGATCCCGAGTTCGTCGTGTTCAGCAGCCTAAGATTTGAGAAGCGGTCGGAAAAGGACATCGCCGGCGCTCCTTCGGACGTGGCCTTCTGGCTCATCGTCCACGTCGTCGTCTGGACGATTTACGGAACGATCAGCTCAGGCCCGGCCGACATTCACCACGACATGGCGGAAGCCTATTCGTGGGGCCGCGAATTCCAGCTCGGATACTACAAACATCCTCCGTTCTGGGCCTGGGTCGTCGGCGCGTGGTTCCTCGTCATGCCGAGAGCGGACTGGGCCTACTACCTTCTCTGCGCGATCAATTCCGCACTCGGCCTCTGGGCCGCCTGGCTGATCGCGGGTCGTCTCATTGAAGATCGGACGACACGGCTGACGGCGATGCTGCTCCTGCAGCTTACGCCCTTCTACAATTTCATGGCGCTCAAATATAACGCCAACACGATCATGCTCTCCTTGTGGGCGTGGGCGATCTATTTTTTCTTGCGGGTCGTCGGCGAACGCAGCCTGCGCGCCGCCGTCGGACTCGGCGTCGTCGCCGCTCTGGGTCTTCTGTCCAAATACTACTTCGCGCTCCTGCTCGTCGCCTTTGCGGGCGCCGCCATGATCTCGGAGGACCGCAAGGACATTCTGCGCTCTCCCGCGCCTTGGCTCGCGATCGTCATCATGCTGGGGTTGTGCGCGCCGAACATCGTGTGGCTGGCGCAGAACAATTTCCTGCCGTTTTTCTACGTGGCGGAGTCGGCGCAGCAGTCGCGCGCATTCATCGCCTGGAAAGCCGTTCAGTTCGGCGTTGGGTCCGTTCTCTATCACACTCTCATGATTGCGTTTCTCGTCACGTTCCCGGTGGGCAAATGGACCGCGCTGCTGCGCGTTTTCGACTGGCGGGCGTCGTCGACCGAACGGCGCAAGCTCATCGTCATCGTTGCGGCGCCGGTGCTTCTCACAATGCTCGTTGCGCTGATTTTCAACGTGAAGATCGACACCAGCTTTGCTGTCGGAATTTTTCCAGTAGTGCCACTGCTGTTGCTAACGTCTCCGGGCTATCAGCTCATGCCGCGCGCGCACGTCTATGCGACGCGCGACATCGCGATTGTCATGGCTATCTTGCTGATTGCCGCGCCCGCAATCGCATATGTGCGCTTCGCCTGGGGTCTCGAACGGTCCGACGAACCGCGCCGCGAGGCAGCGCAAGCATTGCAAACAGCGTTCGAGCGGGCGACCGGCCGCCCCATGACAATCGTGGCCGGCGACTGGCCCTACGGCGAGGAGGCGCCCTTCTATGCAAGGGGAAGCGTCTCGCACTACACCTACCTCGCGCGCGAGTTCGCGCCCTGGATCACGGAGGAGCGCCTCGTCCGGGAAGGAGTCGCGGTCATCTGCGTTCGCCGGGACAGCACATGCCTTTCGACGGCGCGCGCGCGTCTCACGGGTCCGTTGCGAGAAGCGTCATTCACCGCGCGCAAGACGTTTTTTGGACGCGAGGGGCCGGAAGTTTCGTTCGTCGCGCTGATTCAGCCGCCGTCGATCTCACCTTGAGGGTCGTGGGGCGCGTTCGCGCGACAAGCCTTTCGCATCGAGTTCTGCGAGATACTCGCGCCAGCGCCGCTCCTGGTCCGCGCCAAGATCGTGCAGCAGGCCCCAACCATAGATGCCGGTGTCATGCATGTCGTCGAAGCGAAGCTTCACCGCATAGTTGCCGATCGCCTCGACGGCAAGGATCGCGACGTCACGCTTCCCCGCCACGGTCTTTCGCTGCTCCGGAGTGTGCCCCTGGACCTCGGCCGAGGGGCTCATGACGCGCAGATACTCGGCGCGCAAGTCGAACTGGTCGCCATTGTCGAATGTAACGATCAGCGTCCGCCGGTCGGCGGACAGCCTCAGTTCCGTCGGCCACTGGTCGCTCACCCTGCGCCTCCCGCCGCCCCAAAGTTCACCAAGCAAATCATTGACCGTTTGGGGTCCACTTCCGATATAATGGCCGGGTGAAAGGCCGAGCGCCAGCAAGACGATGAACGATCCCAAGCCGATCCGCATGGAGAGCGCGCGCCCGCTGATTGATCCGTTTCAGCGGACGATCTCCTATCTGCGCGTCTCGGTGACGGATCGGTGCGACTTCCGTTGCGTCTATTGCATGGCGGAAGACATGACGTTCCTGCCCAAACGCGACCTGCTGACGCTCGAAGAACTCGACCGCCTCTGCTCCGTATTCATCCGCCGCGGCGTTCGCAAACTGCGGATCACCGGCGGCGAACCCTTGGTGCGACGAGACATCATGACGCTCTGCCGTTCGCTGTCGCGTCATCTCGCGAGTGGCGCGCTCGAAGAGCTGACGCTTACGACGAACGGATCGCAGCTTGCAAAGCGCGCTGACGAACTCGCCGATTCCGGCGTGAAGCGCATCAATGTTTCACTCGACACGCTCGACGCCGACAAGTTTCGAAGGATCACGCGCTGGGGCGATCTCGGCCAGGTGCTGGACGGGATCAAGGCCGCACAAAAGGCGGGGCTCCGGATCAAGATCAACACGGTCGCGCTGAAGGGCGTCAACGAGAACGAGTTTGAGCGCCTGATCGAATGGGCGCACGGCGAAGGAATGGACCTCACCTTCATCGAGGTGATGCCGCTGGGCGACATCGAGCCGGCGCGCATCGATCAGTTCCTGCCGCTTTCGGTCGTGCGTGCGCGTCTCATGGACCGCTACACGCTTGAGGACATCGACTACGCGACCGGCGGACCTGCGCGCTATGTGAAGGTCGGCGAAACCGGCGGACGTCTCGGCTTCATCACGCCGATGACGCACAATTTCTGCGAGAGCTGCAATCGCGTGCGGCTGACCTGCACCGGCGTTCTCTACATGTGCCTCGGCCAGGAGGACGCGGCGGACCTGCGCACCCCGCTGCGCGCCACGAGCGACGATTCCCTCGTTTCGCTGGCGATTGATCGCGCCATCCTCAATAAGCCCCGCGGACATGACTTCGTCATCGACCGCCGTCGCACGACGCCGGCGGTTGGCCGTCACATGAGCATGACCGGCGGCTGAATCCCGTTTTTCACTGCATCCCAGCGTCGTCCTGGCGAAACCGGGGCATGAGGCCGGCGAAGCCCCGCGCAGCGTTCACGCCATGGCTTTGCGCGGCCGTCTCGGGCATGTAGGTTGCTATCTTTCGACAATCTATTGCGCGGCCTGCCATGTCCGGCGCTCCGCACAACTCCGGACCAGTCGGGCAAAGGACCGTAACAGGTAATGGCGCTTCCCGCCGACAATCGCCGCGGCATTCTTGCGATGCTGGCTTCCGTTGCGGCGTTCGTCACGAATGACATGTTCGTGCGGCTCACCGCAGCGACATTGCCCACCGGCGAGATCATGATCCTGCGCAGCATCGCGGCTGTCGCGCTCATCGCAGCAATCGCAACCGCGACAGGCGCGATACGCTCGGCGTGGATGCTGTCCTCCCCAATCGTTCTTCTGCGCGGCGTGCTCGAGGGACTTATCGCCGTCATGTTCATCGCAGCTCTTCCGCACATTCCCTTCGCCGACATCACTGCGATCCTGCTCGCCGCCTCCGTCATTGCGACCGGGATTGCGGCCATCCTTGGATTCGAAAAGGTCGGCGTCAGGCGCTGGTCGGCGCTGCTTGTCGGATCGCTTGGAGTGATCGTGATGCTGCGCCCCGGCGTCAGCGGCCTGACGCCCTATGCGCTTCTGGCGCTGGCCTGCACGATTTTGGTCGCGATCCGCGACCTCGTCACGCGCCGGCTCGATCCGGCGGCACCGACCATCGTCGTCACACTCGGCATGGCGTTGTCGGTCGGCGTGGCGGGTGCGCTGATCGGGACACTGGAAACCGGCTGGCGATGGCCGACCCAGCAGGAGGCGGCCTGGCTCGGCCTCGCCGGCGTTGCGGTTTCGATCGGGAACTTCATGGTCATCGAAGCTTTCCGTCGCGCCGACATCGCGGTGGTCTCGCCATTCCGCTACACCTCTCTCGTGCTCGCCTCGCTCTACGGCTTCGTCATCTGGCGGGAATGGCCCGATCTGTGGACCCTCGCCGGCTCGGCGCTGATCGTCGGCAGCGGACTCTACACAATCTGGCGCGAGAGGGTCCGGGCGCGCGAGGCGGCGGCTGCAGCGGGATGCAAAGCATGAACGACATGACGGCCGTGCGCGCTCCGGTGCCGCATCTTGTTTTGCTGGTGGCGTTATCGGCTCTGCAGCCGATGGCTCTCAACATCATTGCGCCGTCGACGCCGGAACTCGCCCGTCAATTCAACACCGACTATGCGACGGTGCAGCTCACGCTCACCGCCTACCTGATCGCCGTCGCCACCTCGCAGCTCATTACCGGCCCGTGGTCAGATCGGTCGGGACGTCGCCCCGTCGTGCTGTTCGGATGCGCGACGTTTCTCGTGGGCTGTCTGTTCGCCGCCATCGCGCCGACTATTGAAGCGCTGATTTTCGCGAGGGTCGTGCAAGCGATCGGCTCAGGCACAACTTTCGCCATGGCGCGCGCCGTCATCCGCGACACCTCGCAACGCGACGAGGCC
>JBEVKO010000010.1:0-4854 GCA_040509705.1 Beijerinckiaceae bacterium | reverse complement strand
GATCTGCTTCTTCAGTTCGCCGATGGCGCGCTTCACGCCGGCGTCCGTCTTCTCGCTGAACGAGGAGATGCGGATATAGCCGACATCGCCCTTGCGCTCGAACTTGACGCTTTCGACGCGGATGACGGCGCGCGTCAAGGTGACTTCCATCGGACGCTTTTCGCCGGCGCGCAGGATGGTGAGCGTGACCTTGGAATTCTCAGGCCCGCGCATCCGCGACACCGCTTCATTGAGCGGCATGCCCTGGATGCTGATGCCGTCGATCGCGGAGATGAAGTCGCCCGTCTTCAGACCGGCGCGCGATGCAGGTGTATCGTCGATCGGCGTGACGACTTTCACGAGACCGTCTTCCTGCGTGACTTCGAGTCCGAGACCGCCGAACTCGCCGCGCGTCTGCACTTGCATGTCGGAGAATTCTTTCGGGTCCATGTAGCTCGAGTGCGGATCGAGCGAGGACACCATGCCGTTGATGGCAGAATTGATGAGCTCGGAATCTTCGACTTCGCGCACGTAGTTGGCGCGGACGCGTTCGAAGGCATCACCGAACAGATCGAGTTCGCGATACGCGGACAAGACGCTAGGAGCACCATGAGCCGCCGGGAACAGAGCCAACGCACCGATAAATCCAACCGCTACGCCCATTCCGGCGAATGCGAACTTTTTCATGTTCCGTTTGCCTTTCTAAGTTCGGCGCTCATCCACGGCGCCGGATCCACAGTCTGCCCGTTGCGTCTCAGCTCCATGTAAAGCCGAGCCGCGTTACCATTGGGTAGTGCTCCAACGGGCTCCCCTGCCAACACGAGATCGCCAATATTGACGTCGATCCGGCCTAGTCCCGCCAAGGTCAAATGGTAGCCGCCAAGCATTTCCAATATCAAGACTAGCCCCAAATTTTGGTAATTGCCCGCAAACACGACTTCGCTATCCCCCGGCGCCACAGTTTGGGCCAAGCCACGGGCCGAAAACCACAGTCCCTGCGGGCCATCTACGCCGGGTGTCCGACCCGGTCCGGCGGGGTCGCCGGGCTCGGCAGAACCCACGACGGGGACGCGAAGCGAACCCCGCTGGAGGGTCCCAGAATTCGAATTCCGCGCGCTCACGACGGTCATTCCGCGGCCCGCATCGGCGCCTGCCCGAAGCGAGGCGATGCGGTCGATGAGAGCCTTGAGACCCTGCGTCTCGCGCGCGACGGTTTGGGTCACGGCCTGGACCTCAGTCAGCTTCGTTTCGGCCGCCACCGTCTCTCTGTTGCGCAATTGCAGCAGTTGATCCAATTCCGCGCGCAAAGTGGTTAATTGGGCCGATTCGCGCTGGGCGTCAGCGGCCTTGGTCCTGAGCGCCGTTTGGGTCGCGGAGAGCTGTTTGAGGCTGCGATCGAGCTCGGCCACCTGCTCGTAAACCGGCGGCAGCATGACGCCGAGCTGCATCGTGCCGCGCGCGGCCGCAAGCGAATCGTCGGGCCTAAGCGCGAGCGCCGGGGGCCGGTCGGCGTAGAGCCGCTGCAGCACCGCGAGCAGATGGGCGACACGGTCGCGATCGCGTTCGAGATCGGCGAGCAGCCGACGCTCATTGGCGCTGAGGCGGTCGAGCTCGGTCTGGGTCGCTTCGTAGGCGACTTCAAGCTCCTGCACTTTGGCCGCATTGGCGATGAGCTTGGCTTGAAGATCCTGGGCCTCTTTCGCCAGGCGATCGCGTTCGGCGCGCGTCTGGGTTTCGTTCAAGCGGTTGGCTTCGAGCTCGCGCAGGGCGCGTTCGTAGCGTTCGCTCAGCGTCCCGCTTACGCTTGCCGCAAAGGCCGCGGACGATATGACGCAGAGCGCTGGAATGAGAACGGTCTTGAGCTTCACCGTCTCGCCTCCGCGTGTTCCCGCTCGACAAGCGAGTGGCCGGTCATCTGCGCCGGCTTCTCCATCTGCAGCAGATCGAGCAGCGTCGGCGTCACGTCGGCGAGCCTGCCGTTGCGAAGCTTGATGTCCGCGTCGGCATTCACCGCAACGATCGGCACATCGAGAAGCGTATGCGCGGTGTGTGGCTCGCCGGTGATTTGGTCGCGCATCAATTCGATATTGCCGTGATCGGCGGTGAGCAGAAGCACGCCGCCCGCGCGCTCGCCGGCATCGCGCAAGCGGCCGAGACACTGATCGATCGTTTCTACGGCCTTGACCGCCGCGTTCATCACACCTGTATGCCCAACCATGTCGGGGTTCGCGTAATTGACGACGATGAGATCGTATTTGCCGGAGGCGATGGCTTCCACCAGCTTGTCGGTGACCTCATGCGCCGACATGTCGGGCTTGAGATCGTAGGTCGCGACCTTGGGACTCGGAATGAGTATTCGATCTTCGCCTTCGAATTGCGTCTCGCGGCCGCCGTTCATGAAGAACGTCACGTGTGGATATTTTTCGGTCTCGGCGATGCGGAGTTGTTTCAATCCCCGCTCGGCAAAGAGCTCGCCCAGCGTGCCCGTGACTTCCTCGGACGGAAACAGCGCGGTCATGAATGCCTTCAGCGGCTCGGAATATTCGGTCATCCCTGCTGCGGCCGAGAACTGCGCGACACGTGCGCGCGGAAAGCCGTCGAACTTCGGATCCAGAAGTGCGGTCGAAATCTCTCGCGCGCGGTCGGGACGGAAATTGGCGAACAGCAGCGCATCCCTGTCGCGCACACCGGAGTAAGCGCCGATCACGCAGGGAAGGACGAACTCGTCCGTGACCCCGGCTTCATAGGATTTCGCGATCGCGGACTTTGCATCGGCGAAGCGCGCGCCTTCGGCATCGACGATCGTGGCATAGGCTTTCGCGACGCGGTCCCAGCGCTTGTCTCGATCCATCGCGTAGTAGCGGCCAGATATTGTGGCGATCTGCGCGCGGCCGAACGCAGCGATGCTGCGTTCGAAATCCTGAACGAAGCCAAGCGCGCTTTGCGGCGGCGTATCGCGACCGTCGAGAAACGCGTGGATCAAGACGTGAAGCCCGGCCGCATCGAGGATGCCTGCGAGTGCCGCGATATGCGCTTGATGGGAGTGCACGCCGCCCGGCGACAGCAGCCCCATGAGATGAACAAAGCCGCCTGACCTCTTTGCGGCTGCGATGAGCGCACGAAGCTCCGGCCGGTCGCCCAGCGTTCGGTGTTCGACCGCCTCGTCGATGCGCGGAAGGTCCTGCATCACGAGACGTCCGGCGCCGATATTGGTGTGGCCGACTTCGGAGTTTCCCATCTGGCCGTCGGGAAGGCCGACCTCGCGCCCGGAGGTCGCGAGAAGCGCATGCGGGCACTCCCGCATCATGCGGTCGAAATTTGGGGTTATTGCCGCGAGAATCGCGTTGTCGGCGGTCTCGGGACGCCAGCCCCAGCCGTCCAGAATGCACAGCACGGCGGGTCGCTGACGCCGCGGCGCGGAACGGGGGCCGGCAAGGTTCATGAACGCGATCCAAAACGTTGAATCGGCGACAAAAGTAGGGAGTTGCGGCGGGGCTGTCCATGCGCAGCCCGGTCGCGGGACCGATGCCGCAACGTCCCGCCAAAGGAAGGGATTTTGCCCATGTGAGCCTCGATCCGTCCGGCAAGTTTTGCCGGGGGAGACCATAGCCCCTGGGTGACGCGCCACAAGCTGTTGAAACTACTGGGTTTCTGTCCTGCTCAAGCTCGGCACGGAAGTCGCAAGGGGAGGATGCGGAAGAATTCCGGAAGGCGCCATGCTCCCCTTGATCACTCGTCTGGCTTGCAGATCTGTCCTCGCCGCAGCGCTCGCGCTGTCGCCGCTCGAGGCTTACGCGTTCTCGCGGATCAAGGACCTCGCCGACATCGAAGGCGTCCGCGACAATATGCTGATCGGCTATGGCCTCGTGGCCGGCCTGAACGGCACCGGCGACACGCTGCAGAACTCGCCCTTCACGCGTCAGGCCCTGCAGACGATCCTGGAACGTCTCGGCGTCCAGACGCGCGGCGCTAACGTCAACACAAAGGACATCGCGGCCGTCATGGTCACCGCCAACCTGCCGCCGTTCGCGGCGCAGGGAAGCAGCCTTGATGTCACGGTCTCGGCCATGGGCGATGCGAAGAGTCTCGCGGGCGGCACGCTGCTCGCGACGCCGCTGCTCGCGGCCGACGGCGAAGTCTATGCGCTCGCGCAAGGCCCGCTCGCGGTCGGCGGCTTCTCGGCGCAAGGCGCGGGCGGTTCGGTCACGCGCGGCGTTCCGACCTCGGGCCGCATCTCGAACGGCGGCACGGTCGAGCGCGAAGTCAGCTTCAAGCTTGCGGAGCGGCCGTCGCTGAGACTGTCGCTGCGCAATCCCGATTTCACGACCGCCCAGCGCGTTGCGCAGGCAATCAACCGCTTTGTCGGCGAGCCCGCGGCGACTGCAGCGGATTCGGCCACTGTGCATCTGGTCCGCCCAGCGAACTATCCCGGCAACATCGTGACGCTTTTGACTGAAGTCGAGCAGCTGAAGGTCGAACCCGATCTGCCGGCGAAAGTCGTGATCGACGAACAGTCGGGCGTGATCGTGATGGGCTCCGACGTGCGGATTTCCACGGTCGCGATCGCGCAAGGCAATCTGACGATCCGCGTCACCGAAACGCCGCAAGTGAGCCAACCGAACCCGTTCGCGCAGGAAGGCGAAACCGTCGTCGTTCCACGCACCGACATCGAAGTCGACGAACAGACCGGCCGCCAGCTTGTCGTGCTGCAATACGGCGTCAGTCTCGAGATCCTGGTCAACGGGCTGAACGCGCTTGGCGTCGGACCGCGCGACATGATCTCGATCCTGCAGGCGATCAAGGCCGCGGGTGCGCTGCAGGCCGAAATCGAGGTGATCGGATGAGTGCCGCCGATCTCGAGATCTCCAATGCTCC
>JBEVKO010000009.1:0-5478 GCA_040509705.1 Beijerinckiaceae bacterium | reverse complement strand
CGCGACGCGTTCGGCCGACTGGCTCGGAGCCTCGATGCAGTTGGCGAGCGAAACGGAGCGGAGAGCAGCGCGAAGCGTCGCGAAGGATTGGCCCCGGCGTAACGCGGGCCGCGAGCGGCTCTACGCGACGAGGTGCTTCAGGAACATCGCAAAGCGCATCGAGCCGTCGGGCCAAGGTCCGTGACCCGAGTCGGAGTTGATGTGCCCCGCATCGCCGGCGATTGAAAAGGCCGAGCCCCACGCGAAGGCGAGATCCTCCGCTTCCGGGAGCGGGCAGAAGGGATCATTGGCGCTCGCGACGAGTACGGAGGGAAACGGAAACGGCGAGCGCGGCAGCGGCGCGAAGCTGTCGTCTATCGCCTCGTGGGCGAGAATGGCGGTTGCCCCAGGCGGCGCGACGAGGAACGCGCCGCGCACCTTGCTTTCCGCGAGCTGGGCGGCGGCGTGCGCCACCGCCAGTGCGCCGCATGAATGTCCGATGAGAACGACAGGGCGCATGGCGCGTTCTGACTCTTCGATCACGCGGCCCGTCCACAGCATCCTGTCGGCGCGCTCCCAATTCGCCTGTTCGACGCGGCGCGCAGTGGAGAGCTTCGCCTGCCAGCGCGATTGCCAATGATTGGGCCCGGAATTCCCAAGTCCAGGCACGATGAGGATGTCGCAGTCGGAGGAGCGCATGCCGCTTCTAAATCAAATCGACGCCCGCGGCGCGTGCGGAGTCCGCCAGGCGCGAGTCGAGCGTTGCGAGGGGAATGCGCTTGCCAGGCGCGAGTTCGAGATAGGCGGCGTCGTACGCGGTCAGTGCGAAACGGCTGGCGACGTCCGCGACAGTCGTCCACCCGCGAGCAGGCGTCTCGGAATCTGGAAGGATTGGAAGCTCGGATAGGTCTCCGAGAGTTGTCGTGAGAAGCGCAACATCCATCCGCTTGCGGCGCATTGCGAGAAGGAGAGCGCGTGCGAGCTCGACCGAAAAGAACGCAGGCGCTGACGCCCCCTCAGCGATCGCCCGACGGACAATGGCGACCGCCCTTGGATGCTGTTCGTCAGGGAGTGACGCGCTTACGACAATCGATGCATCAATAACGAATGTCACTCAGCGTCGTCCATCGCGAATCCAGCCCAGTATTTCCTCAGTGGTAATCGGAGGGTCTATTGTCTTTTGAAGCTCTTCGGCGCGCTTCTGGATACGTTCCAGGGCCGCTTCCGCCGCCTTTTTTCGCTCGCTCTCTTCGCCCACCAAGGTCGCCACGACCTTCCCGTGGCGCGTGATCTGTACGCCGCTCGCCCTTCTCGACGCGGTCGAGAAGCTCGGAGAGTCGGTTCTTGGCTTCGAGGCGCCGACGGTGATCATGCTGGTCTCAATTCTGGCCAGAAGTATAGCCAGATCCAAGCCCGACTTCAAAGGCCGTTGGCTTGGGAGAAGCGGCCTCCAGTCGGAATTTGCGATACGGGCGCGCAATTGTTATTTGGCCAGTCCCGTTTCAAGCCGCGGATATTTTTGCAGATGATTCGATCATTTATTGCTGCATGCTATTCTTTATTGAGCCAATCGGACCCGACGCCGGCGCGCCCTAGGGCCGTCGTCTACAACTATGACGACGAGGACGAGGACATGTCAGCTGCAATAGCGGAAGCGCGAAAAGCGCTGCCGCATTTCCTGTCCGCATTAAGAGAGGGGACTGCCGACCACTACTTGATCAAGTTGCCGATTTGGCATTCGTTCGGATGCGAGCATATTTGGATGGAAAGGGTTTGGGAGGATGGCGACATGTTCGTTGGCAACATCGCCAACACCCCCAACCTTCTCAAGGACGTGCAAGTGGGATCGTGCTGTGAGATAGAGAAAACTGAAATATCGGATTGGGCTTTCGACCGCGGAGGCCTCCTGCATGGCGCCTACACAATGAGAGTGATGTTAACGCGAATGCCTGACTCCGAGGCGGAATACTGGCGGCGGCGGCTGGTGCCGCAGTGACTTTCGTCTCAGCCAAACACCCTCTGAAAAATCGTGTCGACATGCTTGAAGTGGTAGCTGTCGTCGAAAAGGCTTTCGAGTTCGGCGTCGGAGAGCTTCCTGCGTACATCGGGATCAGCCTTGAGCAGCTTCAGGAACGAGGCTTCCTCGCCGCGCCAGACCTTCATCGCGTTGCGCTGGACCCATGAATAGCTGTCCTCGCGCGAGACGTTTTTTTGCGTCAGCGCCAGCAAAACGCGCTGGGAATGCACGAGCCCGCCGAGCCGGTCGAGGTTCTTGCGCATGTTCTGGGGATAGATCACGAGCTTTTCGACCACGCCGGTCAGACGGGAGAGGGCAAAATCGAGCGTGATCGTCGCATCGGGGGCGATGAAACGCTCGACCGAAGAATGCGAAATATCGCGCTCGTGCCAGAGCGCGACATTCTCCATCGCGGGGACGGCGAAACCGCGCACCAGGCGCGCAAGGCCGGTGAGATTTTCGGTCAGCACCGGATTGCGCTTGTGCGGCATCGCGGAGGAGCCCTTCTGACCTTCGGAGAAAAATTCCTCGGCTTCGAGAACTTCGGTGCGTTGCAGGTGGCGGATCTCGGTCGCGAGACGCTCGATCGAGGAGGCGATCACAGCGAGCGTTGCGAAATACATGGCATGGCGATCGCGCGGAATGATCTGCGTCGAGACCGGCTCCACCGCGAGGCCCATTTTCGCCGCGACATATTCTTCGACTTGCGGGTCGACATTGGCGAAGGTGCCGATGGCCCCGGATATGGCGCAGATCGCGATCTCCTTGCGCGCAACAACGAGCCGTTCGCGGGCGCGGGAGAATTCGGCATAGGCGTAAGCTAGCTTCACGCCGAAGGTCGTCGGCTCGGCATGGATGCCGTGCGAGCGCCCGATCGTCGGAGTCAGCTTGTGCTCAATCGCGCGCTTCTTCAGGGCCGCGCGGAGAGCGTCGAGATCGGCGATCAGGATGTCGCTCGCGCGAGCGAGCTGCACGGCGAGCGTGGTGTCGAGCACGTCCGACGACGTCATGCCCTGATGCACGAAGCGCGCCTCTGGCCCGACGATCTCGGACAGATGCGTCAGGAAGGCGATAACGTCGTGCTTGACCTCTCGCTCGATCGCGTCGATGCGCTCGACGTCGAAAGTCGCGTCCTTGCCCTTGGTCCAGATGATTTCAGCGGCCTCCTTGGGCACGACGCCGAGCTCGGCCAGCTTCGTCGTGGCGTGCCCCTCGATCTCGAACCAGATCCTGAATTTGGTCTGCGGATCCCAGACGGCGGTCATCTGGGGGCGCGCGTAGCGCGGAACCATCGGCTTCTCCTGATATGCGTCCGGCGGTTATCACGCCGGGCGACGCGCCTCAACGGCTGCCGTGGGCGCAGCAGGCGCGTGATCGCAATTTGGCCGAAGGCTCCGAGAGCGTCGACCTCATGCAAGATCTCCGCGAATCAGTTCGGCGGCGCGCCTGATGGCTGCGCCGTTCGCCGCATATCTTTCGCTGCCGCCTTCAAAGAAGGCCGAGCCCGCGACGAACACATTGGCGCCGGCTTCTGCGGCGAGCGGCGCCGTCAGAGCCGTCACGCCGCCATCGACTTCGATGTCGACCGGAGCATCGCCAATCATCTGCCGCACATATGCGATCTTGGGACAGACATCGCGGATGAAGGACTGGCCCCCAAACCCGGGATTGACGGTCATCAGCAGGACGAGATCGACGAGACCAAGCACCGGCTCGACCATCTGAGCTGGCGTCGCCGGATTGATTGCAACGCCGGCCTTCTTGCCGAGCGCGCGGATCGTCTGAAGCGAGCGGTGGAGGTGCGGTCCGGCTTCGGCGTGAACTGTGATGATGTCGGCGCCCGCTTTGGCGAAGGCGACGAGCAACGGATCGGCCGGCGCGATCATGAGATGCACGTCGAACGTCTTGGCGCTGTGGGGCCTCATCGCCTTGATGACGTCCGGGCCGAACGTAATGTTGGGAACGAAATGTCCGTCCATCACGTCCAGATGCATCCAATCGCCGCCGGCTTCGTCGGCGGCGCGGATTTCGTCGCCGAGGCGGGCGAAATCGGAGGCCAGAAGCGATGGGGCGATAATGACCGGGCGGTTCATGGCACGCCGGTAGCATCGCGGGCGCAGGGCGGCAACAAGGGGCGCAAGCTACGGGGATCTCTTCATCGGAAGGCTCAAACGGCCCGCATTTCCCGGGGCGATTTGCCGGTCCAGCGCTTGAAGGCGTGGCTGAAGGAACTCACCTCCTCAAAGCCAAGCAGCCAGGCGATTCGGGAGACGGGAAGGCGTGGATCTTCCAGATAGCGCGCAGCGAGCTCCGAACGCAGATCCTGAAGGACCTCGTTAAAGCTTGTTTCTTCCTCGGCGAGTTTGCGGCCGAGCGTGCGCTCGCTCATTCCCAACTCTCTGGCGACGGCGTCAGCGCGCGCCGACGCGTGCGGGAGCAGGGGCGCCATCGCATTCTCGACGCGCGCCCGGAAGGGACCCCGAGCGTCCGAACGCTGCGCGAGACACTCGTCGCAGTATTTGAGCACGATCTTGCTAAGATGCGGATCGGCGCCGATGGACGGCAGATCGAACGCGCCTTCGGGCAGGGCGATCTCGTCATGCGCCGCACCGAACTCGACGCTCGTTCCGAAGAAAGCGGACGCCTCTGGCGGAACGGCGGAGCGGAGATGCGCAATGGAAACCATTCTTGGGACAAGACGCCGGCCGGTGATGACGCGGCAGATCCTCAGCGCCGCCACCATCAGGAATTCCATCTGTTGCATGTCGGTGTGACGGGCGACGCCCGCATAGCTGAAGCGCAATACCGGCGCTTCGCCGTCCACGAGTTTGAGCAGGATCGCCTCATTGGTGACGCGGCTGTAGCGCGCAGCGCGCCGCATCGCCTCGCCCAGGGTCGCTGACGATGCTGCGGCGTAATAGAGAAGCCCTATCTCCCGGCAATCGAAGTTTTCGGCAAGCCTGAGGCCGAGCAAGTCATCGTCCAGGGCCTCGGCCGCGGCGGCGAGAAACGCAATCTGCCTCTGATTGGCGATCCGCCGGTTTGGATCGTCGATCTCGGGCTTGGTGATGCCGGCTTTTTTCAGGAGCGGCGCCAGATCAACTCCAGCCAGGCGCAGCCGTTCGGCCACAAGGCGGGAAAGTCCCGCGTTGGCCATGGGCAGGGATGAGATCGGGCGCTCGTCCGGCCGACCGGGGGTCTCGCCCGAGTCTTTTGCACTCTCGCTCATTCGAGCCGCCGCTGAACAACAAACTGGCGGAAAGTAACAAGACGGCCACCGAGCCGCAACGTTAGGAGAACCTTGCATCCGAGGGGATGTACTGGCGCTCGCCGGGGGGCGTCGCAGTGTTTGCGTATAAGCGCCGAGTCGTGGGGGGGCGCGGCGGGGGGGGAGCGGCGCGGCCCGCCAAGGGGGTGGGTGGGGGGTTGTTTTTTGTTGAAATTATGAAAGGGCGGGGGGAGCACGGGCACCCGGGGGGGGG
>JBEVKO010000008.1:0-3695 GCA_040509705.1 Beijerinckiaceae bacterium | reverse complement strand
TTGTGGGAGTCCGTGTCGAGGCGACCTTCTTCGTCGAATGCATGGAGTACAGCATGTTCAAGGGCAACGAAGACGTGGAAGTGGATCCAGCCTTGCTGCAGAAGCTCATCGCCGAGAATTGGGGCGATGACTGACCGACGGCGGCAGGCGAGCGGCGGCATGGCGTCGCCGCCGTTCATACGAAGATGCAGCGAAAACGGCTATTCCTACTTTAACTTCAATTGCGAAGGCCCAGCATGCATAAGGATGGATTGCAGCGGATGCTCGATTTTCTCGACGGTCTTCGCGAAAAGGGTATTCATTTTACTATTCAGCAAACGGTTCCGGATGGAATTATGACGTTCACCCTTGTGGGAGTCCGTGTCGAGGCGACCTTCTTCGTCGAATGCATGGAGTACAGCGTGTTCAAGGGCAACGAAGACGTGGAAGTGGATCCTGTGCTCCTGGAGAAGCTGATCGCCGAGAACTGGGGCGATGAGTGACCGGCGGGCGAATGGCGAGTGCCGCCGGCGTCCTGCACGAAGGGACGATGGAACTGCTATTCCTGCCTACTTTAACTTCAATTTGAGGGCCCAGCATGCATAGGGACGGATTGCAACGAATGCTCGATTTTCTCAACGTTCTTGCTGAGAATAGCATTCATTCTTACATTGAACAGCAGACACCAGAAGCCCTGCTCGTCAAGTTCGACCTCGTCGGCATCCGCGGGGAAGCCAGCTTCTTCGTCGATCATGTCGAATGGGGCGTCTTCAAGGGTGGCGAAGATGTCGATCGCGACGAGCAAAAACTGCTGGAGCTAATACGTGAGGAAGGTAGTTGAGGCTTGAACATGACAATCGGTGATTTTTCAGCCAATGCGCAATTCGATCGCGTACTGAGCGTCCTGATGTCGGATTGGGATCCGATCGACATCGGCGGCGTCGTGGCGGCGAAGGATGAGTACGACGATGTCGCGTCGCGTATTGTTGGGCTTCTCTTGTCGCAGGCCAGCTCCGCTTCGATCGCCGAGGAACTGATCAGGATCGAAACAGACGATATGGGTGTGAAGCCGGATGTCACACGCGCGACTCGGGTTGCGGTCCGATTAAAGTCGGTCGTCGATGCAATCGAGAAATCAAATGTGGACTGAATGTATCGGCTGACGATGGACGGCGAGCAGACGCTCAGTCCCTCCCGAGTTGTTATGGTGGATCGAACGCGCGGCTCCAGGATGGTCCTGGATCGCATCGGAACGAAAAGACCTACCTCACCAACTCCCGCATCGCGCGATCGATGCCTTCGAGCGTCAGGGGATACATGCGTTCGGCCATGAGCTGCCGGATCTGCTGGATCGAATGGGTGTAGGTCCAGTGCGCTTCCTTCACCGGATTGAGCCACGCGACGTGATGAAAATGACTGGTGAGGCGCTGCAGCCAGGCCTGTCCCGGCTCCTCGTTCCAGTGCTCCACGGAGCCGCCGGGCTGCACGATCTCGTAAGGGCTCATTGAAGCGTCGCCGACCATGACGACGCGATAGTCCGACGGATAGGTGCGGATCACGTCCCAGGTTTCGATCTTCTCATCGAAGCGGCGGCGGTTGTTCTTCCAGACATGCTCGTAGAGGCAGTTGTGGAAGTAGAAATACTCCATGTGCTTGAATTCTGATTTCGCGGCGGAGAACAGTTCCTCCACCTGCTTGATGTGCCAGTCCATCGAGCCGCCGATGTCGAAGAAGAGCAGCACCTTGACGGCGTTGCGGCGCTCCGGCCGCATCAGCACGTCGAGCCAGCCATGCTCGGCGGTCGATTTGATGGTGCCGTCGAGATCAAGCTCGTCGGCTGCACCGGTGCGCGC
The DNA here is from genome assembly GCA_040509705.1 of Beijerinckiaceae bacterium. Lineage (GTDB taxonomy): Bacteria > Pseudomonadota > Alphaproteobacteria > Rhizobiales > Beijerinckiaceae > Terrirubrum. The sequence continues at coordinate 1,863 of JBEVKO010000008.1, read as the reverse complement.
AAAGCGCCGCAGACGGCGCAGCGCAATCTTGATGTTGCGCGTGCCAAGTTCGACCGTGTCGTCGAGATCCTTGAACTCGCGCCTGTCCCACACCTTCACCGCGCGAAAATTGCGGTTGCCGTCCTGGCCGATGCGCACGCCCTCGGGATTGTAGCCATAGGCGCCGAACGGCGACGTGCCTGCGGTCCCGATCCATTTGCTGCCGCCCTGGTGGCGGCCCTTCTGCTCTTCGAGACGTTTCTTCAGCGTCTCCCAAAGCTTGTCCCAGCCCATCGCCTCAATCTGCGCCTTCTCTTCGTCGGTCAGATATTTTTCCGCGAGGCGGCGCAGCCATTCTTCCGGGATCTCGGCCTTTCCGAGCGCATCGCCAAGCGTCTCGAGCCCCTTGAACGAATGGCCGAAGACGCGATCGAACTTGTCGAGGTTGCGCTCGTCCTCCACCAAAGTCGCGCGCGACAGGTAATAGAACTCCTCGACGCTCTTGTCCGCGAGATCGGCGTCCATCGCCTCCAGGAGCGTCAGGTATTCTCGCAGCGTGACCGGCACGCCCGCTTTCTTCAGATCGAGGAAGAAGGAGGTGAACATAACGCCCGAGTTTCATGGGAAGGCGGCGGGCGTCAAGACGGGCGGCGGCGACGCCAGCGCTCAGTTGTCCGCCGCCCACCGCCAGATCAGCCAGGCGATCGCAAATCCTGCGAGAACATCGACGATGGCGTGCGAACCCGTCAGCACGCAACTTGCGCCGATGGCGGCGGCGCAGATGAGCCACAGCGCCGCAAGGCCGGGCCAGCGCCGGCGATAGACCTGCGCCGCCAGCATCGCCCAGGCCGCGTGAAAGGAAGGAAAAGCGAGCCATTCGGCGTCGAAGGTGCGCATAGCCTGATGCACGGCGCCGGCCATGCCCGCTTCGGCGATCGGCAGAAAGTGCGCCTTGCTCGGCAACAGCACGAACATGCTGAGGCCAGTCGCGGCGATCAGCCATCCAGCGATGACGAAGCGGCGCAGGTCCGCGGCCGTGCGCAGCGCGAGGGGCGCGCACAGCGCGAAGGCGACGGCCGCGGCGTAGATCCATATCGCCAGGCCGGGGCGCGGAAGATGCGCCTCCCAGCTAAAACGCAGCGTCGCCGGCGTGGGTGGCTCGGGCATCCGCGAGAGCAATGCGTAAGCGGCCTTCCACGGCGCGAACACGAGCGCGCAGGCGATCAGTCTCCGGCCAGGTCCGCAAGCGTCGTCCGCCGGGATCGGAGCAAGCCTTTTCCGCGGCGCCGGCGAAGCGCCGAGCGTCGGCCAGCGTTCGCCCATGAACTCAGGGCGCATGGCGGAACAACAGCGTCGCCGCCACCACGGCCGCGGCGAACAGCACGACGCCGGGCGCGTAGCGGCGCGACAGCCGGATGGGGCGGAGAACCTCGCGCGCCGGCTCGCGTCGCGCGCGTCGAGGCGTCGTATCTGGATCGCGCCAGTAGAGCGGCGCGAATGTTCCGCCCGTCGGCGACCTTAGTCCGGAAAGCGCGTTGCGGCGCTCGCGCGGCTCGTCCTCATCATCAACGACGAAATCGTGGCGCATATTCTCCTCCGCTCTGACGCGGAGGAGAGATGCCAAGGTCGCATCATCGGGGCGTGAAGATGGAAATGACGCTCAGATGACGGTTGCGGCTGTCAGCGCCCGCGACGCCAGCCGCCGCGGAATTCACCGGCGTTCAGGCGGGCGAGCGCGTTGAAGCGACGCTTCTGATTGTCGTCGAGCGATTTCACCAGCGGTTCGGCGGCGTCGGCGACCTTGCGCAATTCGGCCGCGCGTTCAGCCGACGCGTCGGCGCTGCGCCGCAGCTGCGCGATGGGATCGGCCGGCGGGCGCGGCTG
>JBEVKO010000007.1:0-9107 GCA_040509705.1 Beijerinckiaceae bacterium | reverse complement strand
GATGGGAGAAGGCGACGCAGCGATAGCGGGTCTTGAAATGCGCAATCTGCTGCCACCACGACATGTGATTGCCGCCGAGCCCGTGCGCGAAGACGAGAGCCGCGCCCTTGCCATTATCCTCAAAGGCGATGGCGCCGAAGGGGCGCGCCAGGCGGCCTGCGATGGTCATCAATCCGTCTCCTGCATCGAGAGACCAGCCGCACCGCGCGTCCGGTTGGGTTACAATTTCGCCAGCATATAGACGCAGAACGCCGCGACCAGCGCCGCTAAACGAATAGGCATCGAAACAAACTCCCCGAGAGGGATTCTAAAAACATAACCCGCCGCAAGCTCGATCAACGCCATGCCGATGAATATGAGCATGAGGGGCGGAAACGCGCCGTCTTCGCTCAAAGCATCGCTGCCTACGGCGAAACCGAGCGCGCCGCCAATAATGGCGTTCGCGACGATGAAGCCGATATCCCGCCTGCCGATATTCATCGCTCGCGCTTTCGTTGGAGGAAAATCAACGCGCCTCGCGCCCGTCCATGATGAGGCAGGTTTCGGTTCCGTGCGCCAGCAGCTTGCCGTCGGGGCCGAGGAGCCTGCCTTCCGAGGTTGCGATGCGCGACCCTCGCTGAACCACCGTCGCTTCGCAGCGGACCACGCCTTTGCCGGGCATTATCGGCCGGTCGAAATTCAGCTTCATCTCGACTGAGGTGTAGGCCTGGCCCTGCTTCAGCGTCGTATGCACGGCGCAGGCGAGCGCTGAATCGAGCACCGTCGCCGCCCATCCGCCATGTATCGTTCCCAGCGGATTGAAATGGTCGGCCAGCGGTTCGCCCTCGAACACGGCTTTTCCAGGCTCCACCTCCGCCAGCCAGTAATTCAGCGTGTTGGCGATCGGCGGCTGCGGCAATTCGCCGGAAATGATGGCGCGCAGCAGATCAATGCCGTCGCGGCCGGAGAGCTCGTCCATTGTCAGCGCGCGCGGCGTCGGACGGTTGGTTGGGCGTGTCATGCCTGCTCGCGCGACCGTTGGATCACGCGTCCCTTTCCCTGATCTTGCCGAGCGTCGCCTGCGCCGCCGCGAGCCGTGCGATCGGCGCACGATAGGGAGAGCACGACACGTAGTCCAAGCCGACATCCTCGCAGAATGCGATCGAGGCGGGATCCCCGCCATGTTCGCCGCAGATGCCGAGCTTGATGTCGGGCCGGGTCGCCTGGCCGCGCTCGACGCCTACGCGAACCAGCGCGCCAACGCCCTCTTTATCAATAGTGACGAACGGATCGGCGGCGAGAATGCCCTTGCCTGTATATATCCCGAGGAACGAGGCCGCATCGTCCCGGCTGATGCCGAGGGTCGTCTGGGTGAGATCGTTGGTGCCGAAGGAGAAGAATTCCGCCGTCTGCGCGATCTCGTCGGCCTTCAGGCAGGCGCGGGGCAATTCGATCATCGTGCCGACCTGATAATTCACCGCTGCGTTCCGTTCCGCCGCCACCGCCTGCGCCATCGCATCGATGCGGTCCTTGACGAGGTCGAATTCCGCCTTGGTCATCACCAATGGAACCATGATCTCTGGAACGACGGCTTCGCCGGTGCTCTTGGCAGCCTCGATCGCGGCCTCGAAGATGGCCCGCGCCTGCATTTCGGCGATCTCCGGATAGGCGATCGCAAGTCGGCAACCGCGGAAGCCCAGCATCGGATTGAACTCGTGCAGTTCGTCCCGGCGCGCCTTGAGCTTTTCGGCGCTCGCGCCCATCGCCTGCGAAACCTCCGCTACCTCCTCGTCGCTATGCGGCAGGAACTCGTGCAACGGCGGATCGAGAAGCCGGATGGTCACCGGCAGCCCCTTCATGATTTCAAACAGCTTGGTGAAATCCGAACGCTGCATGGGCAATAGCTTCGCCAGGGCGGCGCGCCGGCCCTTCTCATCATCGGCCAGGATCATCTCGCGCACGGCGACGATGCGGTCGCCGTCAAAGAACATGTGCTCCGTGCGGCAGAGCCCGATGCCCTCCGCGCCGAACTTCCGCGCGGTCGCCGCATCGTTCGGCGTGTCGGCGTTGGCGCGCACCTTCATCCGGCGCGATTCGTCGGCCCAGCCCATCAGGATAGCGAATTCACCGGAAAGCTCCGGCTCCTGCATCGGCGCTTCGCCAAGGAGGACCTGCCCCGTCGACCCATCGATGGTGATGGCGTCGCCGCTCTTCAGCGTCTTGCCCATCGCGGTCATCGTCTTCTTGGAATAGTCGACGCGGATCGAACCCGCGCCCGATACGCAGGGCTTGCCCATGCCGCGCGCCACGACGGCGGCGTGCGATGTCATGCCGCCGCGCGTCGTCAGGATACCTTCGGCCGCATGCATGCCGTGAATGTCTTCCGGCGAGGTTTCGACCCGCACCAGAATGACCTTTCTGCCCTGCTTCTTCGCCTCTTCCGCTTCCTCCGACGAAAACACCACAGCCCCTGCCGCAGCGCCGGGCGAAGCGGGAAGACCCGACGCAATCACCGTGCGCGGCGCCTTGGGATCGATTGTCGGATGTAGAAGCTGGTCAAGCGATGCGGGCTCAATCCGCTGCACCGCTTCGCTCCTCGTGATCAGACCTTCGCTCGCGAGATCGACCGCAATCCGGAGAGCCGCCTTCGTCGTGCGCTTGCCGTTGCGCGTCTGCAGCATCCAGAGCTTACCCTTCTCGACGGTGAACTCCATGTCCTGCATGTCGCGATAGTGCTTCTCCAGCAGTTCATAGAAGCGCACGAGCTCGCCGTACGCCTCCGGCATGGCCTTCTCCATCGAGGCGCGGTTCGACCCCGAGGCCTTTCGCGCCGCCTCCGTGATATCCTGCGGCGTGCGGATGCCGGCGACGACGTCCTCGCCCTGCGCGTTGATCAGATATTCGCCATAAAGCTGCTTCTCGCCCGTCGAGGGATTGCGAGTGAACGCGACGCCCGTCGCCGACGTGTCGCCGAGATTGCCGAACACCATCGCCTGGACGTTGACGGCGGTTCCCCAACTCGCAGGAATCTCGTTGAGCTCCCGGTACTTGATGGCGCGCGCATTCATCCACGATCCGAACACGGCGCCGATGGCGCCCCACAATTGTTCTTTGGGATCCTGCGGAAAATCACGCCCAATCTCGCGCTTCACCGTGTCCTTGTAGCGAACGATGAGGCTCGCCCACTCTTCCGCTGAAACCTCGGTGTCGAGCGTGTAATTCTTGCGCTCCTTGTGCGCCTCGAGGATGTCCTCGAAATGATGATGTTCGATGTCGAGCACCACGTTGGAATACATGGTGATGAATCGGCGATAGGAATCGAGCGAAAACCGGCGATCGCCGGACTGCTTCGCCAGCGCCTCCACGGTCTCATCGTTGAGGCCGAGGTTGAGCACCGTATCCATCATGCCGGGCATGGAGGCGCGCGCGCCGGATCGGACCGACACCAGCAGCGGGTTACGCGAATCCCCGAAGATCCTGCCGGTGAGGCGCCCGACATGGCCGAGCGCCTCGTCGACCGCCGGCTCGAGGTCGTTCGGATAGGCCTCGCCATGGGCGTAGTACCAGGCGCAGACTTCGGTGGAGATCGTGAAGCCGGGCGGCACCGGAAGTCCGAGATTGGACATTTCGGCCAGATTCGCCCCTTTTCCGCCGAGCAGATTCTTCATCGCCGCCTCGCCCTCGGCCTTTCCGTCGCCGAAAGTGTAGACCCACTTCGTCATCATTGGTCTCCCGGGCTTTCGCGACTGCGAAATCCGGGCCGTTCCTGTCGCAAAGCGCGCGCGTTTGCAACGCTGGGCGTCCGCATGCGGACGAGGGCCCGATTGACAGCCGGCCCGACCACGGTGAACAGCCCTCCATGTCCCTGGCCCTCCCTTCCATCGTGAAGCAGTTCGTCGCCTTCTTCGGCGTCGGCGTGGTCGCGATCATCGTCCACTATGGGACCCTGATCGGCCTGGTGGAGGGCGGGGGCGTCGAGCCCGTGCCGGCGGCCCTCGCCGGCTACTCGGTGGGCGGGGTCGTCTCCTACCTCCTCAACCGTCAGCACACGTTCCGGAGCGGCCGACCGCATGTGGAGGCGGGCTGGCGCTTCGCCATGGTGATGGGGGTCGGCTTTACGCTCACCCTGCTGCTGATGGCGCTGTTCGTGGAGAAGCTCGACCTGCCCTATCTGCCCTCGCAGGTCGTCACCACGGGGATCGTCTTTCTGTGGAATTTCGCCGCTCACAAATGGTGGACTTTCGGGCGCTGAAGCGCGGCCAATTCTTTTCGATTCGTGACAAGTTCGTCATCTGGAGCTCGGCGGCTGGGCGCCGCCATGATTTCCGCTAGATTGGCGCTGATTTGGCCGCGCCCTCCGCCGCTCCGGCGTCGTTCAGGAACCACCATGCAGATTCTCAGTGTCGTCGTCGCGGCTTTTAGCGCCCTGTCCTTTTCCGTATGGCTGGCGCGAGGGGAGCTTCTCACGCTGCTGCTTGCGTTCAGTTCGGCCGGACTGGCGGTCACGACGTTCCTCTCGCCGCGCATCTCGACCTATCTGCGCATCTTCGCCACCACCTTCGCCGTGGAGACGGTGTTGCTGGGGCTTTGCGCCTTCGCCGCGAAATGGGACTGGTGGCCAGAGCTTCTCGCCGGCGCGAAGATTCCCGATACGCTGCCCCTGACGGTCTCTGTCTTCGGCATTCTGATCTTCGGGATTTCATTCATTCCCGTCATCGGGACGGTGATGAGGAAGGCCGACCTCTATTTCGACGCCCCCGAGCGCAGCGACTATCGTCTTCCCGGTTTGCCCAATGTCACATTAGATGAGCGATGGCTCGCCATCGGCCTGGTCGTTTTCCTGATCCTTCTCAACCAGTTTCAGGTCTACATCAATCTTGTCCTGACCTTCTTCAATCGCGACTGGTTCAACGCCATCGAGCAGAAGAACGGCGTCGAGTTCTGGCGCCTTCTGTGGCAGGTTTTCCTCGTCTGGGCGGTCATTTCGATCATCAGCAGCATCATCGAGATCGCAGCGCAGGGATTTCTCGTCCTGCGCTGGCGGCGCTGGCTCACAGAGCACATGATCGGCGACTGGCTCGGCAAGAATGTTCACTACCAGATGGGCCTCGCCGGTGAAGTCGCCGACAATCCGGACCAGCGCATCGCCGAAGACGTGCGCAGTTTCATCGGCGGAACCAGCCTCTCAGGCCTCGGAACCTACGATTATTCGCTGTCGCTGATGTCGCAGCTCAGCAACCTCGTAACCTTCTCGATACTGTTGTGGACTCTGTCGGCGAACTTCACCATTCCCGGAACCGAGATCAAATTCCCTGGTCTGCTCTTCTGGGTAGCGCTGTTCTATGCGGTGTTCGGCACCATCGTTACGCACCTGATCGGCAAGCCCCTGATCAAATTGTCGTTCGACCAGCAGAAATACGAAGCCAATTTCCGCTTCTCGATGGCCAGAATCCGGGAATATTCCGAGCAGATCTCGCTGCTCGGCGGCGAGCGCGCCGAGCGCAGCGCGCTGGCGCGGCGCTTTGCCGACATCTACGCGAACTTCGTGGCGTTGATCGGGCGCATCATGAAGCTCAACATCGTCACCAGCGCCTACGGCCAGATAAATGCGCTGGTGCCGTACGTCTTCGCGGCGCCCTTCTATTTCGCCGGCCAGATCACTCTCGGCGTAATGACCCAGACGGCGAGCGCATTCGGCCGCGTCGACGCCGCCTTCTCGTTCTTCATCGACCGGTATCGCGGGCTTGCGATCTTCAAGTCGGTGCTCGATCGTCTGACCACCTTCGACGCTACGGCCGAACGTGTGCGAGCCGCGGCCGCAAATGAAGCGACAGTCAAAACCAGCGTCGGAGCGAGCGATGCGCTTCGCATTCAGAATCTCACCCTGTCGCTCCCGGACGGGCGAAAGATCGTGACGGCCGACGCGCTGACGCTGAAGGCGGGCGAATCGGTGCTGGTCACCGGCCCCTCAGGTTCGGGAAAGTCGACGCTTTTCAGGGCGATTGCCGGAATTTGGCCGCTTGGCGAAGGACGGATCGAGACGCCGCGCGACAAGACCGTGCTCCTGCTTCCGCAGCGCCCCTATGTTCCGCAGGGCTCATTGCGCGGCGCCATTTCCTATCCGGCGAGCGCCGACGCCTATTCGGACGAGGCGATTCGCGACGCGCTCGCGCGCGTGAAATTGTCGCATCTCGCAAACGAGCTCGATCGCGAGGATCACTGGCAGCAGCGCCTCTCCGGAGGCGAACAGCAGCGTCTCGCCATTGCGCGGGCGATACTCGCGAAGCCCGACTGGCTCTTCCTCGATGAAGCGACCGCTTCGCTGGACGAGCCCCTCGAGGCCGACATCTACGCTGCGATCCGCAAGGCGCTGCCCAATACGACGGTTGTCTCCATCGGCCATCGCTCGACGCTGGTCGAGATGCATCAGCGTCAGCTCGCGATGAGCCCCGGCGATGACGGCGTGTTTACGCCCCGCGCGCGGGAAAAGGCGGTGGCCTGATCAGATTCCGCGCTCGAACTTCAGCGTGCCGCGCTGGCCTTTCACGATGAGCGAGCCAGCTTCGTAGTCCCACTCGCTCGAGAGCCGCAGCGCTTCGAAGAACATGCGCTCCTGCGCCGCTGCGGCCTTGTCGCAATTGGCCTTCGTATGGGCGATCGGGCCGACTGCGAGCTTCTGCTGCTTCAGCGGATAGGCTACGACGGTGAAGCTGTTGCAGCCGCCGTAGCCGCGCGCGCGCATCTGGTCGTCGAGCAGGAAACTCGGCCGCTCGCGAGCCGCTGCGAGCGGCTTTCCATTCAGGCTGGTGGCGACCCAGTTCATGCCGGTCGGAAACGGCTTGTCGTACTGGCGCGGCGCGATCTGCGGCTGATTTCCGTCGCGCACCGCGCCGCGGGGCGTCATGGTGTCTTCACCGATCGGCCGCTGCTGACCAAGGGCCGCCGTCGAGGCGACGGCCGCGACCAGAATCAGTCCAAGGCGGGACAATCTCACGGAGAGCTCTCCTCAGGGCTTGCCGATATCGCGCGTTTACTGCCGGAGAATCCCGGCGTCCTCAAGGCGGATTTTGGTAAGGGGATCGCCCTTAGCCCTGCTGACGCGCGTCAAGCTGCGCAAAAAGGCCTTCCGAAAGGTCGACGCGCCCCGCGAAGAGGTAATCCATTGCGCTTATCGCAACCTGCGATGCGCCTGCGGCGACCAGGTCCTCGGCAAGACGGGCCGCTTCAGCGCGCGGGCAGTGGATGATCAGAGGGAGACCTTTGTCCGGCGCGCCGAACGGCAGGGAGGCGCCGCGCGCCGCAAGCGTCCTTGCGAGATGCTCGGGGCTCGCAGAGCCCATGGCGGCGCGCACTTCCGCCGTCCTGGCCGCCGCCTGCGCCGCCGCGATCCGGGCAAGGACGGTGTGCGCCGCCGCGCGCTGAGCCCCGCTCCATGGCGCGACGAGGGACGCGACGAGATTGGCTTCGCTTTTCAGGATCGTTCCGTCCTCGAGCGCCTTCAAGCCGTTCGATGCGAGCGTCGCGCCGCTCGATGTGATGTCGACGATGATCTCGGCCGATCCGGCCGCAGGCGCTCCCTCGGTCGCACCGGAGCTTTCCACGATCTGGTAGTCGGACAGCCCATGCTGTCCGAAAAAGCGCCGCGTCAGATTTACATACTTTGTCGCCACGCGCATGCGCCGACCATGACGGTAATGCAGATCGTGCGCGACCTCGTCGAGATCCGCCATGGTCGCGACGTCGATCCAGGCGCGCGGAGCTGCGACGACGACGTTGGCATGGCCGAAGCCGAGCGGGCTTACGAGGGAGACCCGCCGGTCGGCGTCGGCGATGTGCTCGCGCACGAGGTCTTCGCCCGTGACCCCGAGATGCGCGGCGCCGGCTGCAAGTTCGCGCGCGATTTCCGACGCTGAGAGAAACTGGATCTCGGCCTCAGGCAGCCCGGCGATAGCGCCACGATAGTCAAGCACGCCGCGTCTTTGCACGAACGGGAGACCGGCCCGCGCGAAAAAGGCTGCGGCGTTTTCCTGCAGGCGCCCCTTGGAGGGAACCGCGATGACGAGCGGCTGGCGACTCATCTCGCAGTTCCTGCGCCGTCGTCCGCGAGACGATCGAGCCAGAGCGAAAAACCGACGGCCGGCGCGGGCGCCGCAGCGCCGAGGGCCAGCATCAGCCCATCATATCGCCCGCCGCCGCAGACGGGCTTGTCGTCGCCGCGGCGCGGATCGCGCGCCTCGAAGACGAAGCCTGTGTAGTAATCGAGATTGCGGCCGAACGCGGCGCGGAACGTCAGGCGCGACGGATCGACGCCGCGCGCCGCGATGAATCCGGTGCGCGCCTCAAATCGCTCGAATGCGGCGCCGAGGTCGAGACTCTCTTCACGGGCGAGACTCCGTAGCGTTGTGAGCGCGGCGTCGGGGTCGGATTCGAGCGCGAGGTAGCGCGCAAGAATCGCGCGTGCGCGATCATCGAGTCGCGCGTCGGCCCCACCGGCCGCCTGGCGCAGAAAGCGCTCGGCGATATCGCCGGCCGAGCGGCCGCCGACCTGGGCGATGCCGGCGATCTTCAGCACGTCCTCAACGAAGGCGCGCGCCGCCTTGGGGTCCTGCCCCTCGATGGCGCCCAGCAGCCCGGCATAAGCGGGTGGGGCGTCGCTATCCGGTTCGGCTGACGAAAGCACGTCAACGAGTCGTCCCGTTGCGAAGGCGCTCTTCAGGCGGCGCGTCGCGGCGTTGGTAAGGGCGAGTGCAGCGAGCAGGTCGGCGAAAAGTCCGGCGTCGCCGACGATGACCGCGGGCTCGGTCAATCCGGCCCGGGCGCAGGCGTCCAGCGCCAGCCCGAGCGTCTCGGCGTCCGCGGCTTCGCGATCGCCCCGCCCAAACGATTCGACGCCAGCCTGCGGGAACTCGCCAGACTCGCCCGGCCGCAGGCGAAACACGGGACCGACATAGGCGACGTCGCGGCGACCGGCGCCACGTGCGCTGAGAACATATTCGCGCGCCAGCGGGATCGTGAATTCGGGCCGCAGGCACCATTCGACGCCCTCGGCGTCGGTCGTCAGGTAAAGCCTGCGACGGATGTCTTCCCCCGACAGGTCAACGAAAAGCGAGGCCGGCTGCAGGATCGCC
>JBEVKO010000006.1:0-10980 GCA_040509705.1 Beijerinckiaceae bacterium | reverse complement strand
AGCGATTTGAAGCCGGCGTCCATCTTGGCCATGATCGCGCGCGGATAGGTGAACCGAATTCGCGAGCTGCATCGCCGCCGCGACGGCGTGCAGCGTCGCATACGCCGAACCGCTCGTGTTCGGGCTCCCGGCTGGAGAGGCAGAAAATGACGACGCCGTTTCATCTGACAGGCAAGACCGCCATCGTCACGGGATCCAGCCGCGGCATCGGTCGCGCCACCGCAGAACTCTTCGCCGAACTCGGCGCAAAGGTGATCGTCTCCAGCCGCACCGCCGCGGCCTGCGAGCCGGTCGCAGAGGCCATACGCGCCAAGGGCGGAGAGGCGCACGTCATCGCCTGCAATATTTCGCGCCGCGCGGAGATCGATGCGCTGGTCGAGGGCGCGCGCAAGACTTACGGGCCGATCGATATTCTCGTGTGCAACGCCGCGGTCAATCCGACGTTCGGGCCGTTGGCGACGCTCACCGACGAAGCGTTCGACAAGATCATGGGCTCGAACGTGAAGAGCAATCTCTGGCTCTGCAATCTCGTGCTGCCGGAGATGGCGGCGCGCGGCGGCGGCTCGGTGGTGATCATTTCCTCCATCGCCGGCATTCGCGGCACGACGGTGATCGGCGGTTACGGCATGTCGAAGGCGGCCGACTTCGCGCTTGCGCGCAACCTCGCCGTCGAATGGGGCGAGAAGAACATACGCGTGAACTGCGTAGCCCCCGGTCTGATCAAGACGGATTTCGCGCGCGCCCTCTGGGAGGATGAGAAGTCGCTGGCGCGCCGTAATGCGGCGACGCCACTACGCCGCATCGGCGATCCGCCCGAGATCGCGACTGTCGCCGCGTTTCTTGCTTCGCCGGCGGCCAGTTTCATCACGGGCCAGATCATCGTCGCAGACGGCGGCGTGACGATTGCCTAGCCGCAGCGCGCTGCATCGGCAGGCTGCTAAGGAGATGGAGTGGATAGAATCGAGTACGACAGGAACAGCAATCGAAGCGGCGGCCTAGATGAGCAAGGGTGGGGATTCAGACTGCCTCCTGGCGGGCCACAGATGCGTCGTGGATGGCCTCGCGGCGTTCGGCCGCTATCCCCCCCCTACCTGCTAGGATGGAAGTCCTTCCAGGGGTCATTTCTGACGCGTTACGCGTATGTGCGAATTGGCTTATCAATATGACACGGAAGTCTTGGTTCGCCGCGACGGCGGCGTACCTCGTCCTAATTCCCCAAGCCGCCGCGCAATCCGCGCCCGATGCATTCGTTGACATCGCGACGATCGCGCCCGGAATTGTCGTCGAGATGCGCTACGCGGGATCGGAGAATTTCGTCGGACGGCGCATCGACGGCTACGAGGGCGCACGCTGTCTCCTCACGCGTCCGGCAGCCGAGGCGTTGGCGCGCGTGCAAACCGATCTGGCTGCGCGCGGAGCAGGCGTCAAGATCTTCGACTGCTATCGGCCGGCGCGCGCCGTAGATCATTTTGCCCGCTGGGCGCGCGACGTCGTCGATGCGCAGCGCAAGCGTGAATATTATCCGGACGTCGACAAGCGCGATCTCTTTCGTCTCGGATACATCGGCAAGAATTCCAGCCACACGCGCGGCTCGACCGTCGACCTCACGCTGATCGACCTCGCAAGCGGCCGCGAGCGCGACATGGGAACGCCATTCGACTTCATGAGCGAGCGCTCCGGCTTCGCCCATCCCGGAAACACGGGCGAGGCGCGCGCCAGCCGCGCCATGCTTCGAACCGCCATGGAGAAGCAGGGATTCAGCGCCTACGCCAAAGAGTGGTGGCACTTCACGCTCCGCAACGAGCCTTTCCCCAACACCTACTTCGATTTCCTGGTGCGCTGACAAGTTGGGTTCAGGACCCATAAACTGAACGAAAAACTCGGATGACGACTTCGAGCCCAGGATGGACCTCAATCGGTCGGTGGCTTGCCGGTGTAAACTGCCAATTGAGCGTCGAAAGCCCGCTTGTAGGCGGGCCGCGATTCGCCGCGGGCGACATAGGCGGCCAAGTTCGAATATTCGTCCAGAATGCCCGAAGATTTCAACCTGAGCAGCACCGACACCATCATCAGGTCGCCCGCGCTGAACCCACCATCGAGCCAGCCTGCTTCGCCGAGGCGAGCGGAAAGTTGTTTCAACCGACCTCGAACGCGATCCTCGACCAGAGGCAGGCGTTCCTTATTCCAAGGCTTATCGCCCTCCAGCAGAGTGGCGGTTGCGAGTTCAAGGATCGTCGGCTCTACCGTGTTCAGCGCAGCAAACATCCATGTGATCGCGCGCGCCCGCGCATTGGCATCTTCCGGCAGCAGGCCCACATGGCGCTCGGCGATATGGAAAACAATCGACCCTGTCTCGAACAGGGCGAGGTCGCCTTCTTCGTAGGTTGGAATCTGGCCGAAGGGGTGAAGTGCAAGATGCGCGGGTTCCTTCATCGCACGGAACGAAACAAGGCGAACCTCGTAAGGCTGGCCCACTTCCTCGAGCGCCCAGCGAATGCGCGTATCACGCGCCAGTCCCTTGCCGTCATCGGGTGAACGTTCAAAGGCGGTAATGATGATGGTCATCGCGAGCCCCCTCAAAAAAATCATCGGCAGCGGGGCTGGCAAGCTGTCAACACAAATTCCTTCGCGAGCAGCATGGGAATTGCTTGTCCCAATCACAACCGGCCGCGCAAAGCCGATTTGCGCGAGAATCCGGCCCTAAGCTATTGAATCGCGTGCGATGGTTGCGAACGCTCCCCGTTCGGGGCCATATCATCTCGGACCGAAGTTGAAGGAAAGGGCGCGCGTTTGGCCATTCTCGCCGGCATCCATCATCTGACGCACTATAAATACGATCGGCCCGTGTCGCTCGGTCCGCAGGTCATCAGGCTCAGGCCAGCGCCGCATTGCCGGACCAAGGTGCCGAGCTATTCGCTCAAGGTCACGCCCACCAATCATTTCATCAACTGGCAGCAGGATCCGCACGGAAACTGGCTCGCCCGCTTCGTTTTCCCGGAACGCGCAACCGAGTTGAAAATCGAGGTCGACCTGATTGCCGAACTGTCGGTGGTCAATCCGTTCGACTTCTTCATCGAGGGCTATGCGGAGACGTATCCGTTCGAATACGCGCCCGAACTGAAAGCCGACCTTGCGCCATATCTTGCGCCCGAGCCTGCCGGCCCGCTTCTGTCGGCGTTTCTGCGCGAATTGCCGAGGGGACCCGAGAACACCGTCAATTTCCTCGTCAATCTCAACGCGCGAGTGCAGCAATCCATAAGGTATCTCATCCGCATGGAGCCCGGCGTTCAGACTCCGGAAGAGACGCTGGCGCAGAATTCGGGCTCCTGCCGGGACTCGGCGTGGACGCTGGTGCAGGTCCTGCGCAACATCGGTCTCGCCGCGCGCTTCGTCTCCGGCTATCTCATTCAATTGCGGGCCGACATCGATCCCATCGAAGGTCCGCGCGGAACCGACAAGGATTTCACCGATCTGCATGCCTGGGCGGAAGTCTATCTTCCCGGCGCGGGCTGGATCGGCATGGACGCGACGTCCGGTCTGCTTTGCGGGGAAGGGCATCTCCCGGTCGCAGCGACTCCCCATTATGCAACCGCGGCGCCGATCACCGGATTTGTCGATCCCGTGAACATCGATTTCGCCTTCGACATGAAGGTGACGCGGCTGGCCGAAGCGCCGCGCATCACCGCGCCATTTTCCGACGAGTCATGGGCAAAGCTCGATGCGCTGGGCCTTCAGGTCGATGCGGAGCTCCAAGCCGGCGACGTGCGCCTGACCATGGGCGGCGAGCCGACTTTTGTATCGATCGACGACTTTGAATCTCCCGAATGGAACACCGCGGCGGTCGGCCCCACCAAGCGCGGCCTCGCCGACAGTCTCATCCGGCGCCTGCGCGCGCGCTTCGCTCCCGGCGGCGTCCTGCATTACGGGCAGGGCAAGTGGTACCCGGGAGAATCCCTGCCGCGCTGGGCCTATGCGTTGTATTGGCGCAAGGACGGCAAGCCGATCTGGCGCAATCCCGATCTGATCGCTGACGAGACCGGCGCGCGCGTCGCGCGCATCGAGGACGCCGCTGTCGTCGCTGAAGAGATCGCCTCATCGCTTGGCCTGGCTGCGGACTCCGTCATGCCGGCCTACGAAGACACAACCCAGTGGGTCCTGAAGGAGAGCAACCTTCCGGACAATGTCGACCCGCTGGATTCAAAGCTGGCCGAGCCTGAAGAGCGAGCCAGGTTCGTGCGCGTCTTCGAGCGAGGTCTCGTCAATCCCTCGGGCTTCGTATTGCCGGTCCAGCGCTGGCAGGCCAGCGCGCAGAGTCGCTGGCGAAGCGAGAAATGGCGGCTGCGTCGCGGCAAGCTGTTCCTTGCGCCCGGCGATTCCCCCGTCGGCTTGCGCTTGCCGCTGGGCTCGCTGCCGTGGGTTCCGCCGCAGGACCGAGGCTTCATCGTCGAGCAGGATCCGATGGAGGCGCGCGAAGCGCTGCCCGAGCCCGGAGGTTTTCATCAGGCGGCGATCCAGACCGGCGATGTCGAGGCGCGGAGACAGGACGTCATCGAGCAGCAGATCGTTGCGGATGCAGTGCGCACGGCCCTCGCGGTCGAGCCGCGCGACGGCATCCTGTGCGTGTTCATGCCGCCCGTCGAAAAGCTCGAGGACTATCTCGAATTGCTCGAGATCGTCGAAGAGAGCGCCGCGAAAACAAAGCTTCCTGTCCACATCGAAGGCTATCCGCCGCCCTTCGATCCTCGCCTGAACGTCATCAAGGTGACGCCTGACCCCGGCGTCATCGAAGTCAACGTTCATCCCGCGACGAACTGGCGCGAGGCCGTGGAGATCACGCGCAACGTCTATGAGGAAGCGCGACTGTCGCGTCTCGGCGCAGACAAATTCATGATCGACGGCCGACATACGGGCACCGGCGGCGGCAATCATGTCGTGCTGGGCGGATCGACGCCGGCTGACAGTCCGTTCCTGCGCCGTCCCGATCTGCTCAAAAGCCTGATCATCTACTGGCAGCGCCATCCTTCGCTGTCTTACCTGTTCTCGGGCCTTTTCATCGGGCCGACCAGCCAGGCGCCGCGGGTGGATGAGGCCCGCCACGAGTCTCTCTACGAACTCGAAATTGCGCTCTCCAACGTGCCGACGCGCGACGAGCCGCGAGGTCCGCTCTGGCTATGCGACCGGCTGTTCCGCAATCTTCTGGTCGATGTGTCGGGCAACACGCATCGCTCCGAAATCTGCATCGACAAGCTCTATTCGCCGGACGGACCGACGGGCCGCCTCGGCCTGATCGAGTTCCGCTCCTTCGAGATGCCGCCCGACGCGCGCATGAGTCTGGCGCAGCAACTGCTCCTGCGCGCGCTGATCGCCTGGTTCTGGCGCGATCCGCAGGAGGGCTCGCTCGTTCGTTGGGGAACGACCCTGCATGACCGATTCATGTTGCCCCATTTCGTCTGGGAAGACTTCCGCTCGGTCCTCGCTGACCTCAACCATGCCGGTTTCGCCTTTGATCCGGTCTGGTTCGAGGCGCAGCGCGAGTTCCGCTTCCCATTCTATGGTTCGATCGAACGCGCGGGCGCGACGCTCGAACTGCGGCAGGCGCTGGAGCCGTGGCATGTGATGGGTGAGCAGGGAGCGTCCGGCGGCACCGTTCGCTTCGTCGATTCATCCGTCGAGCGCCTGCAGGTGAAAGCGACCGGCCTGACGCCGGGTCGGCACATCATCACCTGCAACGGCCGCGTCGCGCCGATGACAGGTACGGAGGCGACGGGAGAATCCGTCGCCGGCGTCCGGTTCAAGGCGTGGCGTCCCGCTTCGGGCATGCACCCGACGATCGCGCCGCACTCCCCACTGACGTTCGACATTGTCGACAGCTGGACGCGCCGCTCGCTCGGCGGCTGCGTCTATCACGTCGCCCACCCCGGCGGGCGCAGTTATGAGACGTTCCCTGTGAATTCCTACGAGGCCGAGGCGAGGCGTCTGGCGCGATTTGAGGATCACGGCCATACTCCCGGAATCATCGACATCCGGGCCCCGGACAGGCCGGGTGAATATCCGCTCACGCTGGACCTGCGCCGGCCCGAATCTCTGTAGTCCGAGATGTCAGCAACCACCCTGGCGCCGCGACACTTCGATCATCCCGAGCGCCTCGACGCGCTGCTCAAGGGTTATCAGCTGCTGAGCGGAGCGCCCGATGAACTGATCGGATCGGACGGACTGCCCCGCCCGCACTGGCTGCGTTTCTTCGGCGGGCTCACCAATCTGACGGCGGAGGAGATCGAGCGCCGCTTCAATGTCAGCGACCAGCACATCCGCGATTCGGGCGTATCCCATCGCATATCGACGGATCCGGAAGCGGACGCTCTTCCGTCCGAGCGCGCCTGGCCGCTGAGCCATGTGCCTTTGGTGCTTCCCGAATCTGAGTGGCGAGCGATCGAAGCGGGAGTCATCCAGCGCGCCGAATTGCTGGAAGCTTTGCTTGCAGACATCTACGGTCCCGGCCGACTGTTCACCGACGGGCTTCTTCCGCCGGCGGTTGTGACCGGCAGCGCCGAATTCCTGCGGCCGATGCACGGTGTAAAGGCGCCCGGCGGTCGATACCTTCAACTCTATGCGGCGGACCTTGGCCGTGGCCCCGACGGGCGATGGTGGGTGCTCGGCGACCGGACGCAAGCGCCCTCGGGCGCAGGCTATGCGCTCGAAAACCGGGTGGCGCTCTCGAGGGCGTTTTCCGAACTCTATCGGGACATGAATGTCGAGCGTCTCGCGCCCTTCTTCCAAAGCATGCGCGCGGGCCTTGCCTCAATGGCCCAGCGCATGGAGCCGCGCATCTGCCTTTTGACGCCGGGCGCGATGAGCGAAACCTATTTCGAACATACTTACCTTGCCCGCTATCTCGGCCTGCTGCTCGTCGAGGGCGCCGATCTCGTCATGCGGGACGGCCTCATTCATATCCGCACGATTGAAGGCTTGAAGCGCGCCGACGTGATCATGCGTCGCATCGACGCCGATTTCGCCGATCCGCTTGAACTGAACGCCGCGTCGCACCTTGGCGTGCCGGGATTGATGGAGGCGGTGCGCGCCGGCAGCGTCGTGATTGCGAATGCGCTTGGCTCGGGGGTGCTCGAGGCCAACGCGCTCCTCAGTTTCATTCCGCATTTGAGCCGAACGCTGATCGGCGAGGATCTCGCGATACCCAACATCGCGCCCTGGTGGTGCGGGCAGGCGAAAGAGCGCGCGCTGGTGATGGATCGCGTCGAGGATCTCGCGATCGCCGGGGCGTTCGGCGGAGGCGTGCCGGGCTTCGCGACGAGCGGCGCGGTTCTCGGCGCGTCGTTGAGCCCCGCCGACAAGGACAGATTGCGCAGGACGATCGAGGAGCGCGGCGTCGATCTGGTTGGGCAGGAGGTCGTGCGCCTTTCTACGACGCCGACTTGGGACGAAGGGCGGCTGACTCCACGGCCCTTCGTCATGCGCGTGTTCGCAGCCGCGACCGAGCATGGCTGGCGCGTGATGCCCGGCGGCTTCTGCCGCATATCGGACCGCCTCGATGCGCGCGCCGTGTCAATGCGCGAGGGGGCGCAATCGGCGGACGTGTGGATTCTCGCCGACAAGCCCGTCGAGCCGATGACGCTGTTGCCCACGGCCGACAAGGTCCGCATCCGGCGCTTCACCGGAACGCTGCCGAGCCGCGCCGCCGACAACATGTTCTGGTTGGGCCGCTATCTCGAGCGCGTCGAAGCGACGCTGCGGATCATCAGATGTCTAGCCGCACAATTGATCGAGGCCGGCGCGACGCGCGATCTCGATACGCGAGCGCCGCAGAAGCTCGCCGACCTGCTCTTCGCCTGGGGGGCGCTGCCGGAGAAGCGCTCCTATGTCGCCAGCGCAAATCTCGCCGCGAGGGCGCTGCACAGCGATACGGACTATGGTTCGGCGTTCTGCCTCGTGCGCGCCGCGCGGCACGCCGCCTCGGTGGTGCGCGAACGCCTGTCGCCCGACACCTGGCAGATCCTCAATCTTCTGCAGGCGAGGGTGGAGGACGACGCGGACGTGCTTCTCTCGGAAGCCGAAATCCTCGACCGGGCGCGCCGAGCCCTGCAGGTGACGTCGGCGCTGTCCGGTCTCGTTCAGGAAAACATGAACCGTGTCGCCGGATGGCGATTTCTCGATGTCGGACGGCGCATCGAGCGCGCCGTGAACACATGCCGCTATGTGCGTCAGTTCACCACCGACGATTCTCCCTCGGGCGATCTCGATGCGCTGCTGGATCTCGCGGACTGCCAGATCACTTATCGCCAGCGCTATTTTGTCGGGCTGGCCGTTGCGCCGATCCGCGATCTCGTGGTGCTCGATCCCCATAATCCGCGCTCCGTCGCGTTCCAGGTCGAGCGGCTGAGCGAGCATCTCGACATGCTGCCGCCTCTGCAGGGCGACGGCATGCCGGAAGCGCAGCGTCGGCTGGTGTCTCTGCTCGCGGCCGAGATGGGCGCTGCGGAAGCCGTCACGCTCGACCACACCACGATTCTCGCCTTCGAGCAGAGATTGCTCTCGCTCTCGGACGCAGTGGGGGCGCGCTATTTCCTACAAGGCCCGCACGCCGCCAGGGCCGGCAAGATCATGGGCCTTGCGTGATCTACGATGTCACGCATGTGACGGCGTATGAATATGGCTCGCCCATCACATTCGCGCGCTGCGCCCTGCGGTTGACGCCCCAGACCGGGGCCGGCCAGGTCGTGCTGAGCGCCGAGGTTGCGACGGAGCCGCCGGCCGCGACGAGAAGCGAGCGCATCTGCTTCTTCGGCAATCGCGTCACCATGATGACCTTCGACACGCCGCACACCGAAGCGCGCTTCATCGCAAAGGCGCGCGTCGATGTGCGTCGTCCTCCGCTGCCGATGGCGCTGCCAGATGAAACGCTGGACCGCGTGCGCGAGGAAGCCATTGCGAACCATGGCCTTTCCCCCACGTCGCCGGCCCATTTCCTGTTTCCCAGCCATCGCGCGCCGGACTATCCGCCGGCGACCTCATATGTACGCGAAAGCTTTCCGCCGGAACGCGCGGCGCTTGACGGCGCGCTCGATCTGATCGGCCGCATCCGGCGCGATTTCAAATATGATCCTGACGCCACCAAAGTTTCGACGCCGCTTTCCGAAGCCTTTGAAGGGAGACACGGTGTCTGTCAGGATTTCGCGCATGTCATGATCTCGGGCCTGCGCGGCCTTGGCGTGCCCGCCGCCTATGTCAGCGGCTATATTCGCACGATCCCGCCGTCGGGCCGGCCGCGGCTCGAGGGCGCCGACGCGACCCATGCGTGGGTCAATGTCTGGTGCGGACAACGCGTCGGCTGGGTGGGTCTTGATCCGACGAACGCCATTCCCGCCGACGATGATCACATCGTCCTCGCGACTGGCCGGGACTATTCGGACGCGTCTCCAGTCGACGGCATCATTTTCGGCTCGCGCGAACAGGATGTGGACGTCAGCGTCGACGTCATTCCGGTCGGCTGAAGAACAGCCTTGTCTAGAACCATTCCATTGACAGTCCGGAACTTTTTTGATCACATGGTCAAATTCATATTTCGGGCATAGCGGGGAGACGAATGAGTAGCGGCGGGACGAATTCGTCAGGGCCCGACATCGCATCGGGCCGTCTCAGCGCGGGGCAAATCGACGCCAATTTTGCAGATCTTCACGCGCCGCTGAGCAGGCACGAAGCCGTGGTTGCGGCGGAACGATGCCTGTTCTGCTACGATGCGCCATGCGTGAATGCGTGCCCGACCGGCATCGACATTCCCCTGTTCATCCGACAGATCGCAAATGGCAATGCGGTAGGCGCTGCAAAGACCATCCTCGATGCGAACATCATGGGCGGCATGTGCGCCCGCGTCTGCCCGACCGAGACATTGTGCGAGGAAGCCTGCGTGCGCGAGCATGCGGAAGGCAAGCCGGTCGAGATCGGCCGCCTGCAGCGCTATGCGACGGACGCGCTGTTTGCCAGCGGCAAGCAGCTCTATCGCCATGGCCCGGCGTCGGGCTTCAAGGTCGCAGTCGTCGGGGCAGGCCCGGCGGGTCTCGCATGCGCGCATGCGCTCGCCCGCTCCGGCCACGCCGTCACGATCTTCGAGGCGCGGCCAAAAGGGGGCGGCCTCAACGAGTACGGCATCGCCGCCTACAAGACAGTCGATGACTTCGCGGCGCGCGAGGTGAGTTATATTCTCGACGTCGGAAACATCGCGCTTCTCTGCGGCGTAAAGCTCGGCGCAGGAGTCACGCTTGCCCAGCTGCGCAAGGACTATGGCGCCGTGTTCCTCGGGTTCGGTCTTGCGGGCGTCAACGGGCTCGGCATCGATCACGCAAATGTTTCTGGCGTCGAGGACGCCGTCGCCTTCATCGCGCGCCTGCGTCAGGCGCCGGACAAATCGGAAATTCCCGTCGGCCGGCGCATTGTCGTGATCGGCGGCGGCATGACCGCCATCGACATCGCCTCGCAGACCAAACGCCTCGGCGCCGAGGATGTCACCATCGCCTATCGCCGCGACGCAGCCGCGATGAAAGCCAGCGCATACGAACAGGAACTGGCGCAGACGGACGGCGTTCTCATTCGCCATTGGCTGACGCCGGTCGCCATTCTGTCGGAAAACGGCCGGCTGACGGGCGTCGAAATGGAATACACCGCCGATGAGAACGGCCGCCTCGTCGGTACGGGTCGCCGCATCGTGCTGCCGTGCGACCAGCTGTTTCTCGCCATTGGACAGAGCATGCTCGCGTCCGATCTCGGCGACGGCGATCTGGCGCTCGACAGCGGGCGCATTCGTGTCGACGAGGCGCGCCGCACCTCGCTTCCGGGAGTCTGGGCCGGCGGCGACTGCGTCGCCGGCGGTCAGGACCTGACGGTCGCGGGCGTCGAGTATGGCAAGCAGGCTGCGCTGTCAATCGATCGCACTTTGCGGTCGCGCGCGTCCGCGGCGGCGTGAAGCGTCAG
>JBEVKO010000005.1:0-7712 GCA_040509705.1 Beijerinckiaceae bacterium | reverse complement strand
TGGATCATGTCCCGCCATCGAGCGCAGCATGATGGCGTTGTCGCGCACCGTCTTGCCGATCGGTCCCGCTTGATCGAGCGATGACGCGAACGCGACGATCCCCCATCGCGAGCATCGCCCGTAGGTCGGCTTGATTCCGACCGTGCCGGTAAACGCGGCCGGCTGACGGATCGAACCGCCCGTGTCGGTCGCCGTCGCCGCAAGACAGAGATGCGCCGCGACCGCCGCGGCCGAGCCGCCGGAGGATCCGCCGGGCACGAGAGGCGTGCCGACGACCTGTCCGTTCTCGACATAGGTGTTCGCGCCCGGGCGCCGCCACGGCGACACGACCGGTCCGAACGCGCTCGTCTCGTTCGAGGAGCCCATCGCGAACTCGTCATTGTTGAGCTTGCCCAACATCACGGCGCCGTCGCGCCAGAGATTGGATGAAACCGTGGACTCATAAGCGGGCACAAAATTTCCGAGAACTTTCGAGCACGCCGTCGTCCTGACGCCGCGCGTGGCGAAAAGATCCTTGATCCCGAGCGGCAGGCCTTCGAGCGGACCGCCCTCGCCTTTCGCCAGCCGCGCATCGCTGGCGTCCGCCTGCGCCAGCGCGTGCTCCGGCGTTTCGAGCACATAGGCGTTAAGCGGGCGCGCCTTCTCGATCGCGTCGATATGGGCGCGCGTGATGTCGCGCGAAGAAAAGCGCTTCGCCTTCAGCCCGTCGTGGGCGTCAGCGAGGGTCAAGGAAATGAGGTCGGACAAGGTTCTGTTCGTCTCGTTGTCGGAGGAAACGGGCGGCGGCTATTCGATGACTTTCGGCACGAGGAAATAGCCGTCCTCGCTCGCCGGCGCGTTGGCCAGCACGGCGTCGGCGTCGCCGCCGTCGTTCACCACGTCCTGCCGCTTTTTCATCGCCATTGGCGTCACCGACGTCATCGGCTCGACGCCGTCGATGTCGACCTCCGACAGCTGCTCGACGAAGGCGAGTATGGCGTTCAGTTCCGACTGCAGCTTCGGAACATCCTGATCCGGAACGGCAATACGGGCGAGATGGGCGACGCGTTTCACGGTCGCAGCGTCAACGGTCATGGAGCCACCGGGGGATGAGGCAATGCCGGCTCTTAGCACCGCCCAGCGCGCGGCTGCAATGTCGCGCGAGGCCTTCGCCCTGAGCCCGGAGGGAGTTTGGATGCGCGCGCCAACCTCAAATCGTCATGGCCGGGCTCGGACCGGGGGATGGTCGGAGAATCGCCCTTCTCATTTCAGCGTGAACGGCTCGCCGACGACCGGGACGACGACCTTCGCTTTTGCGCCCCTGACCGCCTTCACGAAGGCCTTGGCGTCGGGGGCGATGATCGGAAAGGAGCCGTAATGGGTCGGGATTACAGATTTGACGCCTGGCATGAATGCTTTCACGGCGCGGGCGGCGGTCGCGGCGCCCATGGTGAATCTGTCGCCGATCGGCACGAACGCGACCTTCGGTTTGTGGATCTGGCAGAGCAGCTTCATGTCCGAGAAAATATCGGTGTCCCCGCAATGCCAGACGGTCGGCTCGCCCTTGATCTTGGGCTTGACGATCACTCCGTTCGCATTGCCCAAAGGAAAGCCGACTCCCCCTTCGTTCTGGGCCGCGGAATGGTCTGCCCGCACGAGGGTGACGGTGAAGTCGCCCTGATCCGTCGCTCCGCCGGTGTTCATCGGGTCGACGCTCTTGAGCCCCTTCGATGTGAGCCACATGCAGAGATCATAGTTGGTCACCACCTTGGCGCCGGTTGCTTCAGCGATGGCGAGCGTGTCGCCGACGTGATCGCCGTGGCCGTGTGTGATGAGGATGTGCGTGGCGCCCGCGCCGGCCTGCTGGGCGTCGCCCTTGAAGCCTGGATTGCCGGTGAAGAAGGGATCGATAAGCACGACGCTCAAGCCGAATTCGAGCCGGAACGCGGAATGGCCGAACCAGGTGACTTTCATGGCGAACTGACCTCATGAGATCGCCAAGATTGTCGGCAAGCCGGTCCGACCGCAAGTGGCCGTATTCATGCCGGAACGAATTGCGCGCGGCTTCCTCCCATTCTATCGCTTGTCGGTGACCGTTCAGATATTCGACGACATCGCGGCTTTCGCGTCCCGCCTTCCCGAGCGCGGCGCGCTTATCGGGCTCGATCTTGGAACAAAGACCATCGGCATTGCTGTGAGCGACGTGATGCGTCGGATTGCGACGCCGGTCGAAACCATTCGCCGCCAACGCTTCGGTCTCGACTATGCGCGGCTCACCGCGATCATGGATGATCGTGAGACGATCGGCTTGATCATCGGAATGCCGCTCAACATGGATGGAAGCGAAGGCCCGCGCGCCCAGTCAACGCGCGCCTTCGCGCGCGAAGTTTCAAGGCGAACGCCCGTCCCAATTGCGTTCTGGGACGAGCGCCTGTCGACCGCGTGGGCGCGGGACCACCTGACTGAGCAAAATATCTCACTCGCCAAACGTCAGGCCGTCATCGACCGGGTGGCGGCGAGTCATATCCTGCAGGGCGCGCTCGATAAGATGGCGGCGTGAGGAATTAGCGGCCGCCGCCGTCGGGCCGTCGTTCAATCTGCATTTGATCGCGCTGTTGCGCACTCAGGCCGTTGTTCGGACCATAGTAGCGCGGCCCGTACTGGCGTGGACCATCATATCGGCGTCGATCATAGTATGCGCGCGGTTGCGCGTAGTGTCCACGTCGCGGGCCGTAGTAGGTCGGACCGCCATAATAGCCGTAGCTTCTCCCGTATCTAGGCGCATAGCCGTAGCCCGGCCCACCATAATACCCATCATCATAATAGTCGGGCCGGCTTTGCGCGGCGATTGCAGCGCCTGCAGCGATTCCTAACAGCCCCAGCGCAACCGCTGCGCCTGCATTATTGCGCGAATAATAGCGCTGCCGATATCGCACGTCTGCCAGCAACGAAGGCGCGGACTCGCTCAGCCCCAGCGGCTTCGCCGGCATCGCCTGCGCATCCTGCAAAAGTCCGGTCGTCATGACGCTCGTAGCGAGCATGCCCACCATAACGCAACGCGAGAATAAACGAGCGTTCATCATTCACTCCTTCTTCGCGCCCAACGACAAGTTTGATAACAAAGAATTCCTGTCGGACGCATGAACAGGCGCCGCAGGCGCCTTTGCCTTCCGGACTTCAACGTGCCAATGCGCCGTACCCGCTGTTGTTCCGATATCGATGTCTCCCGTTCTCGCCAGCCTCATTCCCGTCTTCCTCGTCATCGCCACTGGTTTCGCCACCCGCGCCGCAGGCTTGCTGCCGCGCGCCGCATGGGAAGGCTTCGACCGCGTCACCTACTATGTTCTCTTCCCGGCGCTGATCGGAGGAACGCTCGCCATGACCGATTTGCGCGGCGTTTCGGCGATTGGGGTCGGCGCGACGCTGATGGCGTCCGTCCTCACGATGGTCGCGCTGCTCCTGGCGATCAGGCCGGCCCTGGTCCGCTGGGGTGATGTCGACGGTCCCGCCTTCTGCTCGCTTTTCCAGGGAGCGACCCGCTGGAACAGCTTCGTTGC
The DNA here is from genome assembly GCA_040509705.1 of Beijerinckiaceae bacterium. Taxonomy (GTDB): domain Bacteria; phylum Pseudomonadota; class Alphaproteobacteria; order Rhizobiales; family Beijerinckiaceae; genus Terrirubrum. Next base: position 4,176 of record JBEVKO010000005.1, on the reverse strand, counting down.
GATTGCATTGGCGGCGAGCCTCTACGGCAAGAACGGGATCGCGCTGGCGGCGGTCGCCGCGGTCGCCATGGTGCCGCTCCTCAATATCTGCGCGACGCTCGTCCATGCGCGCTACGCCGCAGCGCATCCGCCGGGCGCCGGAAAAATCGCGCTGTCCGTGCTCGCAAACCCGTTCGTATGGTCGTCCATCGCGGGGCTCGCCTGGAATCTCAGCGGCGTCGCAATGCCCGCGACGATCGGCTCCTACATCGACATTCTCGGCCGGGCCGCGCTGGCCGCCGGCCTGCTGACCGTCGGCGCCGGACTGGAACTCGGAGGTCTCCACAAGCCGCGCTTCGCACTCATACTCAGCCTTGGCCTGAAGCTGCTGGCAATGCCGGTCTTCGCGTTGGTATGGGCGGGCTTCTGGGGCCTGCAGGGGGTATCGCTCGCGGTGGTGATGCTCAGCGCGAGCGTCCCGACCGCCAGCGGCTCCTATGTGCTGGCCCGGCAACTCGGCGGGGACGCGCCCCTGATGGCGGAGATCCTCACGGTCCAAACGCTGGTCGCGATGCTGACGATGCCGTTCATGATGCAACTCGGACTCTGATAACCATCGCACTTGAAAGTTGTATTGCTGCTTGTATCATATACTCTGACGGGTATATTTCAACCATTGCCTGATTCTTCATTGGAGCTCACGCCATGGTTAGAAACTCGGGCTCAGGTTTGAAAGTTCGCGCCTCGAACGGTTTTGAGTTAGAGGCGCTCACCCCTGCCGAAGGTCGTGAGTTGGCGCTCTATGTCGCACACATGACTGCCGAGATGAGCGCTATGTCGCGGGCGGCCGGCTATGACCTTCTGGCGTACTTTCTCGACATGGCCCGGATAGAGGCGCGGATCCAATCCGAGACCGGTGGCGATACGAGCGGCTCAGCCTGACGGACAGAGCGCGATGCGGTTGGCCCCGTGGCGCTCGATGCGTCCGCTCATTGCTAGTTCGACGAGGACCGCCTTTACATCCCGCACATTGACGCCGGACAGTCTGACCAGCTCGTCGATTTCGATTGGGTTGAAGGACAGAAGATTCATGATCCGCTGCTCAGGCGCCTGAAAGGCCGGCTCCGGCGCATCCTCCCAGCCTGGGAACGACGGGCGCTGAGCCGCTTCAGGCTCCGCCAAATCCGGCAGATCGAGTTCGTCCCAATACAGGTTCGCGTCGGCTTTGGAGGAGCCTGTCTCCGCGAGCGAATCCGCCTCAGGCGGCCTGGCTACCAGCGGAGCGAGAACGCTGAGCACATGATCGGGCTCGGTCACGAGCGTCGCTCCCTGTCGAATGAGATCGTTCGCACCCTCCGCGCGCGGATCGAGGGGGGATCCGGGCGTCGCGAACACCTCGCGCCCCTGCTCCAGCGCAAAACGCGCCGTGATCAGCGACCCCGATTTGCGCGCCGCCTCGATCACGACAACCCCAAGCGCAAGGCCCGACACGATGCGGTTGCGCCGCGGAAAGTCGCGCGCCCTTGGCGTCCAGTCGATTGGCATTTCCGAAACGACGGCACCGCCCGCATCGAGAATCCGCTGCAGGAGCGGCTCATGCTCCGCCGGATAGACGCGATGATGCCCGCCGGCGAGAACGGCGATGGCGCCAGTTCGCAGCGAGGCCTCATGGGCGCGGGCGTCGATGCCGCGCGCCAGCCCGGAGATGATCGCGAACCCGCCCTCGCCGACGCCGCGGGCGAGGATTTCGGCAAGGCGCATGCCGACGGCGGAGGCGTTGCGGGAACCGACGATGGCGACGCCGGGCCGCGCAAGCGCCTTGAGATCGCCGCGCACGCCGATCAATGGCGGCGCATCGGCGATCTGGGCGAGAGCGTAGGAATAGCCCTCCTCCCCCATAGCAACGAAGCGCACGCCGCTACGCGCGGCCCCGGCCATCTCCTTTTCGGCGTCGGCGACGGAGCAGACGGAGATCGCCACACCCGAGCGCGCCTTGAGCGACGGCAAGGCGGCGAGAGCGCCCTGCGCACTGCCGAATCGATTGATCAGCGCCTTGAATGTGCGCGGACCGACTCCTTCGGAGCGGAAAAGGCGCAACCAATCGAGTCGCTGCGCATCGGTGAGAAGTGTGCGCTTTGTTGAAGCGCTTTCCATTTTATCCCTTTTTTCCAATCCTGCTTTCGGCGCCCGACAGCAGGCGCCTAATATTCTCGTGATGCTTGATAATGACGATCAATCCGAGAATTGCAAAGAGCCTGGCCGCGCTCGCGTCGCCGAGCGCCCACAGGATGAAAGGCGTTGCCGCCGTGGCCAGCAGCGATGACAATGACGAGTAGCGCGTGACGTAGGCGACGACCAGCCAGATTGCGCCAAAAGCCAATGCCGCCTTCCATGCGACTGCGGCGAGACAGCCGATGAAAGTCGCCACGCCCTTCCCGCCCCTGAGTTTCAGCCAGACCGGAAAGACATGGCCGAGGAACGCTCCGAACGCGGCGATGAGCGCGAACTGCGCGCCGCCATAGAATGATCCGATCAGGACGGCCATAGAGCCCTTGAGCGCGTCGAGCAACAGCGTCGCGGCGGCGAGTTTCCTGTTGCCGGTTCGCAAGACATTGGTTGCGCCGATATTGCCGGAGCCGATCGTGCGGATGTCGGGCCCGCCCGCCAGCTTTGTCAGCACGAGCCCGAACGGAATGGAGCCGAGCAGATAGCCGACGACAAGGACGAGCAGCATGTGCGGCGCGTCCGCCGCCCAGTTCGGGGACTCAAAGAAGAACAAGCGCTGCAACGAAAAACGCTCCTGCCGCGGGCCGATGCTAACGGTAGTCGTACACCACGCGTCCGGCAACGATGGTCTTGATGACGCGGCCCGTCAGACGCGCTTCATCGAACGGCGAATTCTTCGAGCGTGATCGCAATTGGGCGCGATCAACAACCCAGGGAAGATCAAGATCGAGCATGATCACGTCGCCGGGGGCGCCGGGCGTAAGTTTGCCGCCTGGAATTCCGAGGAGCTCGCATGGCCGGGTCGACATGGTCTGCAGAAGCCGCGTCAGACTCACCTGCCCGTCATGCACGAGCCTGAGCCCTGCCGAGAGCATTGTCTCGACCCCGATCGCGCCATCGGCGCATTCGGCGAAGGGCAGCCGCTTGGTTTCGACATCCTGCGGGTTGTGATCCGACACCACAACGTCGATCGTGCCGTCCTCCAGCGCGTCGACGCAGGCGAGCCGGTCGTCCTCGTGGCGCAGCGGCGGCGCCACCTTGCAAAACGATCGATACTGGCCGACGTCGTTTTCGTTCAGCGTGAGGTGATTGACCGAGGTCCCGCAGGTCACAGGCAGACCGTCCGCCTTGGCGCGGCGCACGATATCCAGCGACTGCGCGCAGGAGACGATCGCGGCGTGATAGCGGCCCCCGGTGAGCCGTACGAGCCGGATGTCGCGTTCCAACATGATCGCCTCCGCCTCGCGCGGAATTCCACTGAGGCCGAGGCGCGAGGAGAATTCGCCCTCGTTCATGACGCCGTCGCCGACGAGATCGGGATCCTCGACGTGATGAATGACGAGCGCGCTCTTCTCCTGGGCGTAGATCAGGATTCGCCGCAGCACCTGCGCATTGATCACGGATTTCGGCCCGTCGGTGAAGGCGACGGCGCCCGCCTCTTTGAGCAGGCCGATCTCAGTCATTTCCTCGCCGTTGCGTCCCTTCGTCAGCGCCGCCAGCGGATAGATTCGCACGACCGCACGATCGCGGGCGCGGCGCATGAGAAAATCGACAATGGCCGGATCATCGACGGGCGGCTCCGTGTTCGGCATGCATACGAGCGACGTCACGCCGCCGGCCGCGGCGGCTTCGCTCGCGGTGCGCATCGTCTCGCGATGCTCGGCGCCTGGCTCGCCGGCGAAGACCTGCATGTCGACGACGCCGGGCGCAACGATGCAGCCGCGGCATTCGATGATCTCGGCGCCATCGGGCGCCGACGAGGCGACAACGGAGCGACCGACTTCACGGATGACGCCATTGTCGATGAGGACGCCGCCGGGCTCGTCCCGCTCCGAGGCGGGATCGATGATGCGCGCGTTGACGAGCAGGAGCGGGCGAGCGTCGGTTTGCGGCATCGATCGGCCTTCGGCTCAATGGTTCGGCAGGTTGCGCGCGAGCGCTTCCATGACCGCCATGCGAACCGCCACGCCC
>JBEVKO010000004.1:0-14098 GCA_040509705.1 Beijerinckiaceae bacterium | reverse complement strand
TGTGGCTTTGGCGGAGCGGACTTCGAAAGCTGGGCGGACATGGGCGTCTCCTGCGGAGGCTCAGATTGGAGATAGACTGGGGCAAGAAAAAAGCCGCGCTGGGGGCGCGGCTCGACGATGACAGACGTTCAGGGACGCGTCATCGCGACCGCGCGGGGCGGCTCGTCGAGCGACGTCGGATGGCCCGGATCAAGTTCATGGCGCGCGCCAATGCCGCGTTACGAAGCGAAAGTCAATCGTGCTCCTGTGCGCCGCCGCACAAGGGTGCTCAGGCGGCGAGCGTCGTCCGATCCATGGGAGCCGGCTCGCGGACCTCGGGCGGCGCGGCGTGCGGGGCGGCAGAGGCGACGATTTCCTCGGTGATCACCTGGAACTTCCGCAGCGCATGATTGCCGAATGCGGTGATCATGGCGGTGTCGGCGGCGTCATGGCCGTGCGCCACCTTGATGCGACCGATGCGCGGCATGTTGTGACGCGCGTCGAAGATTCGCCACCGACCATCCAGATAGGCTTCAAACCAGGCGTTGAAGTCCATCGGCGCGGGATCAGGCGGCACGCCGATGTCGCCGAGATACCCGTTGCAGTAGCGCGCTGGAATGTTCATGCACCGGCAGAGCGCGACCGCCAGATGGGTAAAGTCGCGGCACACGCCAACGCGATCCTGGAAGGCCTCGGCCGCGGTGCGCGTATTTCGTGCAAATTCGTACCCGAATGTGAGATGGCGATTGACGAAATCGCAGATTGCCTGGACTCGCGCCCAGCCGGGCGGCGTCGCGCCGAACAGGCTCCATGCCGTCTGCATCAGGAGGTCGGTCTCGCAGTAGCGGCTGCCATGGAGAAATGGCAGCGCATCCAACGGCAAATCCTGCACGTCTTCCTGCCCGGCGCTAGGCAGAACGGGATCAGCGGAGCCTGAGTCGCTGATCGTAAAGCTGGTGGCGATGTTGAATAAACCGGGCGGTGCAACCAACCGATGCGAAATGTTGCCGAACCTGTCTTCGAAGCGCTGGATCGGCACTTGCGGCGTGGGCGTCAGCACTTCCTCGCCTAAAATATCAGCACGGCGTTCTGGGCGCGCCGAAACGAGAAGAACCATCGGAGTGGAAAAGGGGCATTCGAGCGTTATGTCGAAACCGGCCTTGATGAGCATGCTGGCGTTCCGGGTGCGGGAGCGCGCAGCGTCGCTGCAGCGCGGGAGTCTCCTCACAACGGCGCTTTCAGCGAAATGTTCCGCCGCGATCTCACGGGCTGGGCGGGTCGATCCAGCCCTCCGGCAGCCAGAGTTTCACGACGCCGAATCGTTCGGGATGCTTCGCATAGGTCGCTGCGATGCATTGCAGCGTCTTGAACCGCGTCGCGTATTGCGGGTGATCGACCGGCGGGCACAGCGCCGGAAGATTTCGCAGTGCGTCCTCGTGGGTCATCATGCAGCGGAAGTGCTGATCCCGGCCCGGGATGCCGCGCTCATAGGTCAACGCCAGGACGAAACGGAAGGTGCGCATCGCTTCCGTCTTGTGCGAAAATCTCAGCCAGCGCCGCCACGCGCTCGGCTTTGCCCTGAGCGTGATGATCGGATTGGCGATCGTTGTGCGCTTGGCCGCCTGCTTGATGATCTGGGCGATGAAATGATTCTTGTAGACGTCGGTCAGCAGGCGGTCCGCGACGATCGTGTCGATGTCCAGATGCTCCCTCGTCAGGATGTTGAGCGTGATATTGAGCTTGCTGGGGTTGTCGGAGCGCGAATAGAACCACCATCCCATCAGGATTGGCGTGGTGAAGCGCGAAATGAAGACGCCGAGCCCGCGGAAGAGTCCCGCATAGATCAGCGCCAGCAGGCCCGCCAGCGCGCCGAGGATCACCTCCGGCTTGTCGACGACGGTCTGAAAGAGGGATGTGATCTTGTCCACGTTCCGAGCCCAGCCAGCGTCCGGACTTGCGGGAGCGCGCCTTGACCTGTCAACGCTAGGCGAGGTTTCTCCGGACTCGGGGGCCGATTCTGGGGCCCAAGGGCGTGTCGGCACAGAAGCTGTGCGCCGTCGTAAGTTTGCAACAGTCCGGTGACAGCCGCGGCGCGATTCCCGGTCCGAATCCCCTCCGCCAACCCCGGCGTCAGCTCTTCGGAATGTGGCCAAACGGGCATCGTGCAACCTTCATGCGCCGCCCGCCGGCCGCACGCGCGCAGATTGCGGATATGGCTAACGACAAGTAAATAAATTCCGGCTCATTTGAGGGATCAAGGGACGGGTGATTCCCTTTTGCGAATCCGAGGGTTAGAGCCGGTCCGCCCGCTTGTCCCCATTGTCCACAGCCCGAACACCAGATATAGTGAATTTCTGTCAAGGGCACACTATCTCTTGACGGCTAAAAGCCGTCGCGACTATCGTTTCCGGACGTCGTGCGGCGCACGGCCCGGGCCCCGGAAGGTGGTCCGACAATCTCCAGAACGGGCTGGGTCGGCGTCCGAACGATGCTCCGGGAACGGGGCGCAAGCGGAATTATTGACCCTGCCGGAGACTGCCGAAGCGCCCGGGACAAGTACCAGAAGCGGCGGATCCACCGTCGCCTTGCGGCGTCACAGTCAGGCAACAACAGAGATCTGGGGCCGGGGAGAAATCTTCGGTTCGGCGGGCGCGTCTCGCCATGAAGGGGAAGAAAATGCGGATCGAGCGTCGTTACACCAAGGCCGGACAGTCGCCTTACGCAGGCATCGCGTTCCGCGAGGCGACCAGCGAAATTCGAAATCCGGACGGCTCGGTCGTATTCCGCCTCGAGGGCATTCAGGTTCCCGAGACGTGGAGCCAGGTGGCGGCCGACGTTCTGGCCCAGAAATACTTCCGCAAGGCGGGCGTGCCAGCCCGCCTGAAGAAGATCGAGGAGAATGACGTTCCCTCCTTCCTCTGGCGGTCTGTTCCCGACGAAGCGGCGCTGACCTCGCTGCCGGAGAGGGAGCGCCATGGCTCGGAGCGCTCGTCCACCGACGTGTTCGACCGCCTCGCCGGCTGCTGGACCTACTGGGGCTGGAAAGGCGGATATTTCTCCTCCGACGAAGACGCGTCCGCCTTCCATGACGAATTGCGCTACATGCTCGCCATGCAGATGGTGGCGCCGAACTCGCCGCAATGGTTCAACACCGGCCTGCACTGGGCCTATGGCGTCGATGGTCCGGGTCAGGGCCACTTCTACGTCGATTACAAGACCGGCAAGCTGACCAAGTCGAAATCGGCCTACGAGCATCCGCAGCCGCACGCCTGCTTCATCCAGGGCATCGAGGACGACCTCGTCAACGAAGGCGGCATCATGGATCTGTGGGTGCGCGAGGCGCGCCTTTTCAAATATGGTTCGGGTACGGGCTCCAATTTCTCGCGCCTGCGCGGCGAAGGCGAGAAGCTGTCCGGCGGCGGCAGATCGTCGGGCCTCATGAGCTTCCTGAAAATCGGCGACCGCGCGGCGGGGGCGATCAAGTCCGGCGGGACGACGCGGCGCGCCGCCAAGATGGTCGTCGTCGACGCTGACCATCCCGACATCGAAACCTACATCGAGTGGAAGGTGAGAGAGGAGCAGAAAGTCGCGGCGCTCGTCACCGGCTCCAAGATCGTCCAGAAGCACATGAAGGCGGTGATGCGCGCCTGCGTGAACTGCCAGGGCGATGGGGACGCCTGCTTCGATCCCGAGAAGAACCCGGTCCTGAAGAAGGAGATCAAGCTCGCGCGCCGCGCCATGGCGCCGGACAACTATATCAAGCGCGTCATCCAGTTCGCCAAGCAGGGTTACACTGATATCGCCTTCGACGTTTACGACACGGATTGGGATTCGGAGGCCTATCTCACGGTCTCCGGCCAGAACTCCAACAACTCCGTCTCGGTGAAGGATGATTTCCTGCGCGCGGTCGAAACCGACGGCGACTGGAATTTGAAGGCGCGCCTCAACGGCAAGACGACGAAGACGCTGAAAGCGCGCGATCTGTGGGAGAAGATCGGCTACGCCGCCTGGGCGAGCGCCGATCCCGGCCTGCATTTCAACTCGACGATGAACGACTGGCACACCTGCAAGGCGTCCGGCGACATCCGCGCCAGCAATCCGTGCTCGGAATACATGTTCCTCGACGACACGGCCTGCAATCTGGCGTCCGCCAATCTGCTCAGCTTCTTTGACCATGATGCGCACAGCTTCGACGCAGCCGCCTACGAGCATCTCTGCCGGCTGTGGACGATCGTCCTCGAAATCTCGGTGATGATGGCGCAGTTCCCCTCGAAGGCGATCGCCGAGCTCTCCTACGAGTTTCGCACGCTCGGCCTCGGCTACGCCAATATCGGCGGCCTCCTGATGTCGATGGGACTGCCCTATGATTCACGGGAAGGCCGGGCGCTCTGCGGCGCGCTGACCGCGATCATGACCGGCGTCGCCTATGCGACTTCGGCGGAAATGGCCAAGGAGCTCGGCCCGTTCCCCGGCTACAGGAAGAACGCCCCGCACATGCTTCGCGTCATCCGCAACCATCGCCGCGCGGCGCATGGCGAGGCGGCGGGCTATGAAGCGCTGTCGGTCAATCCGGTTCCGCTCGATCATCGCAGCTGCCCGCAGCCCGACCTCGTCGAGCGCGCGAAGCTCGCCTGGGACCGTGCTCTCTCGCTCGGCGAGGAATACGGCTATCGCAACGCGCAGGCGACGGTGATCGCGCCGACCGGCACCATCGGCCTCGTGATGGATTGCGACACGACCGGAATCGAGCCCGACTTCGCGCTGGTGAAGTTCAAGAAGCTCGCCGGCGGCGGTTACTTCAAAATTATCAATCGCGCCGTGCCGGACGCGCTGCGCGTGCTCGGCTATTCGGAAGCGCATATCGCCGAGATCGAGGCCTATGCGGTCGGGCATGGCTCGCTGCGCCAGGCGCCGGCGATCAACCACACGACGCTGCGCAGCCGCGGCTTCGACGACGCGACGCTGGAGAAGGTGGAAAAGGCCCTTCCCTCCGCTTTCGACATCAAGTTCGTGTTCAATAAATGGACGCTCGGCGAGGATTTCCTCCAGGAGGCGCTGCGCATTCCGGCCGAGAAGCTGAATGATCCCGCTTTCGACCTTCTTTCCGCCATCGGATTCACGAAGGCCGACGTCGAGGCCGCGAACATCCATGTCTGCGGCGCGATGACTCTTGAAGGCGCGCCGCACCTGAAGCTCGAACATTATCCGGTGTTCGACTGCGCCAATCCCTGCGGGCGCATCGGCAAGCGCTATCTCTCAGTCGAGAGCCACATCCGCATGATGGCTGCGGCGCAGCCCTTCATCTCGGGCGCCATCTCCAAGACCATCAACATGCCGAACGAGGCGACCGTCGAGGACTGCAAGTCCGCCTACATGCTGTCCTGGAAGCTGGCGCTGAAGGCGAACGCGCTCTATCGCGACGGCTCGAAGCTGTCGCAGCCGCTGAACGCGGCGCTGATCGAGGACGACGGCGAAGAGACCGAGGAGACGGTTGACTCGCTGCTCGCCCAGCCGCCGGTGCAGCGCGCCATGGCGGTCGCCGAGAAGATCGTCGAGCGCATCGTCGAGAAGCCGGTGGAGCGCATCATCATCGAGAAAGTGCGCGACCGCGAACGGCTGCCTGAGCGCCGCACCGGCTACACGCAGAAAGCGATCGTCGGCGGCCACAAGGTCTATCTGCGCACCGGCGAATATCAGGACGGTCGGCTCGGCGAGCTCTTCATCGACATGCATAAGGAAGGCGCCGCCTTCCGCGCCATGATGAACAACTTCGCCATCGCGGTGTCGCTTGGCCTGCAGTATGGCGTGCCTCTCGATGAATATGTGGAGGCCTTCACCTTCACGCGCTTCGAGCCGGCCGGTTTCGTGCAGGGCAACCAGTCGATCAAGAACGCGACCTCGATCCTTGACTATGTGTTCCGCGAGCTCGCGATCTCCTATCTCGACCGCAGCGATCTCGCCCATGTCGATCCTTCCGAGATCGGCTTCGATGTGCTCGGCAAGGGCGAGGCGCAGAGCCGCCTCGACGCCGGCGATGCGCCATCCGCGCAGCCGCCTGCGCCCGCGCCGCGCTTCTCCTCGAAGGGCTTCACCCGCGGACGCACGGTGAGCTTCCAGTCCATCGACGGCCAGGGCCGCATCGACTCATCGACGACGACGGGCGAAACGCGCGGCCGCGAAGGCGGATCAAGCGCCCATCTCTACGCGGTGGCCGGCTCATCCGCGTTGAAGGAGCAGGAAGCCGCTGGGGGAGAGGCGCAACTTGCAAAGCTTGGATGTGCGCAACCCGCCGCGAAGCCCGCGCCAACCGCCGCCGACCGAAGGGCCGAAGCGAAGATGAAGGGCTATGTCGGCGAAGCCTGCCCCGAATGCGCGAACTTCACGCTGGTGCGCAATGGAACATGTTTGAAGTGCGACACGTGCGGCAGCACGACGGGGTGTTCGTGAAGGCGGCTGCGCCAAGCGATTATTCGACCCGAGCGGCCTAGGTAATTCACCCCGACTTTGCATCGGGGTGAATCGTGATGCGTTTCCCACGGCACAGAACGATACAACCGAGGTCTGACGGAAGATGCTTCCGCCTCCTCGAGGACGAAAGCTGGCGACATGCTTGCAAGTAGAATCTGACCCCAGATTGTCGGCGCCGCCACGGGACAAGAATGCCCTCGCGATCAAAACTGCTCAGATAAGGGGCAACGAGAGGAACTACCGCCAACTTGGGAATATCTTTGTAAGCATCAATGGGCATGACTGGCGCTACTGCTTCTCCTGCGGGCCGTCGTCGCTCGGGAGCAGGGCCGCCGCGAGCAAGATGCTCCGGCGCGTCTGTGTCTAGGGCATCGCGCGCGAGCGGTGATCGCCGCGAAATCGCTGAAGAACAAGCGTTCATTTCCCCTCATCCGGCCGCTGCGCGGCCACCTTCTCCCCACAGGGGAGAAGGTGACACTGCGCTGTCGACGGCGAACAATTCTCAACGCGCGATGGCGCCGCGCTCACCTTCTCCCCGCATGCGGGGAGAAGGTGGATGGCGCTGAAAGCGCCAGACAGATGAGGGGCTGACGCCGCGGATAGCTATCGTGAAATTGGAGGCTTCATTTTCGTTGACGTCGCGCCTGCGGCGCGGGTTTCGCGCTGAATCCCGGTTCCATTCCGCGTCGCTGACGCTCGCTCCATCGAACCGGGGACGAGGAAAGGCGCGAACAGAACTTAAGCCAGGTGAGTGGCCGCGCCCCGAATGGCGGCAAGCTCGCGGGCCTCAGTTGAAACTACATCCGTAAAAAGCCGTTCCATTTCCGTGAGGCCGAAGGCCGTTGGCGCAAGCGCGGGCTGACGATCGTATATCTCAGTCAATCCCAATCGCTTCGCCATGACGCGTTTTCCGTAGCAGAGCAGGCCCGGAATGCTGCGGGTCATGAAGGTGACCAGCGGCAGGATCTCCTTGTGCGCGCGCTCGGCCGCAGCGATCCGCGCCCTGTCGCCGCTAGTCAGCGCTTCAAACATCGCGACCTGCAGGGCGAGGCAATCAGGCGCGGGAATGAGCCCTGCGCCGCCGCTTCGCATGAGCGAGATGAATTCGGCGCCGCCATGGCCGCCGAATGCATCGACATTTCCATCCAGCGCCTTGATCACCTGCGCGATATCGACTGACCATCCCTCGGCCTTAAGCAACGAGATGTTGCGATGCGCCTTCACCACCGCGGCGAGGCCCTCGGGCGACAGCGAGCTTGCGAGATTGATCGGATTGTTCTGAATCGCCGCGGGAAGATCGATGGAATCGGCGATGCGGCCGAAATGCCGCTGCAACTCGATCTCGGAATGCCCGGCCCCGGGCGGCGGCTGCAGGATCACCCAGCTTGCGCCGTGATCCTTTGCAAAGCCTGTGAACTCGATCTGCCTCTCCGCATCCGGCTCGCCGATCGTGACAGCATACGGCGTGCGCCCGGCGATCGCTTCGCCGACGCAGGCGACTGCCTCCCGACGCTCCTCCGTAGTCATCCGGTTCACTTCGGTGACGAGGCCAAGCACCGCGACGCCATGCGCGCCTTCAGCGATGCAATGCTCGACCTGAATGCGCATCGCCGCGTGGTCCAGCTTTCCATCGCGCGTCCAGAACGCGTAGAGGATGGGATAGACGCCGGAGAATCGTGGGCGGTTCATCGCAGTCTCCTCACGCAATCACATGGTTGAAAACGGATTCGCGCGGCTCGACCCCGTGTCCGGCGCCTGATGGAATGGAATACGCGCCGGCCGCGCACGTCATGTCGCCTAACACATATTCGAGATTCTTGTCGAAGATCGAGTGTTGATACTCGTGATACGGCACACGCTTCAGCGCAGCCGTCGCGTGCAGGCTCGCCGCCATGAAGACGCCGACGCCGATCGATGCGTGCGGAATGATATCGACATGGAAAGCGTGCGCCATCCTGCCGATCGCCATGAACTCCGTGACGCCGGTATGACCCATCTCGGGCTGAATGATGCTCATCGCGCGTTTCTCAAATCGCGGGCGATATTCGAACACCGTGCGCCATTCCTCGCCCAGTGCGAGCGGCGCGCCAATGCCGCGCGCGACAATCCCCTGACCCTCCATATCTTCGGGCTCGCAGGGCGCTTCGGCAAAGTAGAGATTGTGGGCTTCGAGTCTCCGGATCAGCCGCACCGCTTCGCCAGCGGTGAATTTCCAATGCAGATCGACCATCAAATCGACATCAGGGCCGACCGCCTCGCGCAGCGCCGCCATTTCCTTGACGATGCCGTCATCCGACATCGCCGCGGCAAACTTCACGCCTTTGAATCCCTTGCCGACCCACTCGACAGCGAGCTCGCACCGCTCCCTGAGCGTCGCTTTCGGAAGACCGGACACATAGGCAGGCAAGGTTGCGTGCCGGCGTCCGCCGAGGAGGCTGGACAACGGCCGATCAAGACATTTGCCCAGCAGATCCCAGATCGCGATATCTACGCCCGCCAGGCTGTCGACATAGTATCCGCCGAAGAAACCCCGCACGCGCATGAGGTCATAGAGATCCTCATGGATGACCACCGGATCGGCCGGATCGCGGCCGATGATCACCGGTCCCAGCACATCATCGATGATCGACTTGACCGCGTGCGGCGCGACGATGCCGTAGGTTTCGCCCCAGCCGACCTTGCCGCCTTCGCTTGTGATCTTCACAAGCACCGACATGTCGCTCGTCGGATAGATTGAGCGATTGCCCTTGCGGATCACATAGCCTTTTTCATTGATGCGCTCGCCTTCGCGCAGAGGTCCGAGATAAGGCGTATCGCGCGGAATGGAGATGATGAAGGTCTCGACCTTGGCGACGGCGTCAAGCGGCTGCATGAGTCCCTTTGATTTGAGCGACTGGATGAATTTTGAAGAGGCCCGCAGCTTCGGCGACAAGGTCTGCGAATTCCTGTTCGTCGTGCGCGTCAAAGGTTGGACCGGTCGCCCGCGCAACCTTCGACTCCAGAAGCCCGCGCGCCATCAGCACCGCCTTCGTCGCGCGGACGCGGAAATTCGCCTGAAAGAGAAGCAACGGCAACGTGCGCGAGTAGAGACGCCGCGCAGCGGCGCGATCGCCGTCGCGCCACGCCTTGAACAGCGCGACGTGCACGTCGGTCAGCTCCGCTGCGGGCATCGTGCCGCTTGCGCCGCGGGCGAGTTCATCGATGACGTAGCGCGCCCCCGCGCCGCCAAACACGCCGTCCAGCTGATGTTCGCAGGCCGCGAGAAGCGATGTTACATGCTGCCCGCAAGGAAGCGTCTCTTCCTTCACGAACCGGATCGCCGGAACGGCGGCGACGATTTTCGCCACCGCGTCCGGCTTCAATCCCGCTCCCATAGGCTGCGGCGCATTCTGAAGCATGATCGGCAGCGAGGTCGCAGCGGCGACCGCCGAAAAGTAGGCGATGTGCTTCGAGACATCCGCCGCGTGAGGAGCCGGCGCCATGATCATCGCCGCGCGCGCTCCGACTGCCCTGCCCTCCTCGGCGCGCGCCGCGGCTCGCGCCGGATCGACGTCGCTTGCGCCAACGATGAAGGGAAGCCGGCCGTGCAACGAAACGCCGAGTTGCTTCACCATGGTGAGCCGCTCCTCCGCCGAGAGCGTTTCTACTTCGCTCGCCATGCCCGGATAGACGACGCCGTCGGCCCCGGCCTCGACAGCGAAGTCCACGAGACGCGCGAGAGCCGACGGATCTACGGCGCCGAATGATGAAAACGGCGTCGGAAGAACCGGAAACACGCCAGACAAGTCCGTCATTTCACCGCTCCCGCCGTGACGCCCTGAATGAACCAACGCTGTAGAAACGCGAATGCTACGACGATGGGAATTGACGCGATGATCGAGGCCGCCATCGCGCCGCCCCAGTCTGCGTTGGTTTCATTGAGATAATTAAGCAGAAGACCAGGTCCGATGGTGCGCTTGTCCTCCGACACAATCAGGGTCATGGAATAGAGCAGATCGTTCCACGACCACATGAAACCATAAAGGAACACAGTAACGATCGCTGGGATCGACACTGGCAGCACGATGGTGTGGAAGATGCGCAGTTCGCCGGCGCCATCAGCGCGCGCCGCCTCGATCATCTCGCTCGGCACCTGCGAGAAATAGCTATAGAGCATATAGGTCGATACCGGCAACGCGAACACAATGGATGCGAGAATGAGACCGAGATGCGTGTCGAGGAGACCCGTTCCCACCATGACGGGATAAATCGTGATGAGCAGAAGCCCGAAAGGCAACACCTGCGCCGAAAGCAGCAGGATCATGACAGGACGACGCCCGGGATAGTTGAACTTCGCGACTGAATATCCGGCGTAGGCCGCGAGGATCGTATTCAGCAGCGCCGCGCCGCCAGAGACGATCAGACTGTTTCGGAGATTGAGAAACAGATTCCCCCGTTCGAACGCAGTCCTCGCATGAATGAGCGTCGGATCCTGCGGCCAGAGCGTCGGAATGACGCGATAAAGCTCAGCATTTGGCTTGAGCGCGGACGCGATCAGCCAATAGACCGGCGAGAATAAAAAGAGCGCCAGCGCAGTCGCCGCGGCCGCGAACAGAATTCGTGCAGAGCGCGACGAAAGTTCCAGCATCAGACACCCTTCAGAAGATGTCGAAGATAGAAATAGGCGGGCGGAATGATGGTCGCGACCCAAAGAAGCCCGACCGCCGACGCCATGCCGATATCCCAGCTGTCGAACGCGCGACGATAGACTTCGATCGACAGCACCGTCGTCGCGCGCACCGGTCCGCCGCCCGTCAGCGCGAAAATCTTGTCGAACTGCTGCAGGTTGCCGATCACCGCGAGCACGATGACCACGAGGAGAACGGGTCGCAGATGCGGCAGAACGTGATCCCGCAGCACCGCGAAGTCCCCTGCCCCATCGACGCGCGCGGCGTCGATCTGTTCGCGGTCGACGCTTTGAAGGCCGGCCAGAAAGAACGTCATCGTCACCGGGATGGAAATCCACACCTTGCTGATCACGACGGCGGTCATCGCTCCGGCCGATGTTGAAAGCCAGGCGACGGGCTGGGAGATGAACCCGAGTTCAAGCATCGCGGCATTGATGAGGCCAAACCGACTGTTGAATATCCAGGCCCAGATGAAGGCGGAGACGGTGCTTGGCAGAACCCAGGGAATGATCGTTGCAGTGCGCACGAGCGCGCGACCGCGGAACGGCTGATTGAGAATGATCGCCCACGCCAGCGCGAGGATGATGGTGAAGAGCGTCGCGAGACTGACGAAAACAAAGGTGACAACAAAAGACTGGCGGATTTCCGGGCTTGCAGCAATCTCACTGAAGTTTCTGAGCCCGATGAAGACGGGCTCAGGAGTTTGCAGGTCATAGCGCGTGAAGGCGAGGCCCAGCGCCGACAGAAACGGAAATAGAATGACGGCGGCGAAAGCGACGAGCGCCGGCGCCATGAAGAGCCAGCCGATTCGCCGCTCGGCGGCTTTCAAGCCCGCGCGCTTCGCGAGCGGCGAAACGCGAAGATCTGGGGCCGCCCCCACTTGGAGCGCGCCACCGCCTATCGAAACGCCAATCGACATCGGGCGATACTTGCTAGCGCGTCAGCTGCGCTTCGCCATCGATGCTTCGAGGCGAGGCTTCATCGCCTGGATCGCGGCTGCGACGGTTTTCTGGCCGAGAAGCGCCGCCTGCGTCTCCTCGCTCACGATGGTCGAAAGCTCGGGCGCATTCGACCATACGCCGAGTTCGTGCATGCGCACGACGCCCGTCGCCTTGCCCCATTCGGCGAAGTAAGGATCATTCGCTACTGCGGGCGCCGCCCGGCCCGAGCGCGTGACGGGCAGCGCCGACAGGGCGAGCGGGAAAGTCGTCTGCACCTTGTCGGAGAAGAGATAGTTCGCCCACTTGGGAAGCACGGCGTCCCGCGCCGCATCGCCGGTCTTAAAGAAGAGCACGAGATTTCCCCACGCCATGGAGACGGGCTCGATGCCGTTTTTCGCAACCGGCGTCTTCATCGGCGCAATCATCGCGTCGGCTTCCTGGCCGCGACCCGAGAATGTGCGGATGAAGGTTCGCGCCTGCGGAGCATCGACATAAAAGGCCGATGCGCCTTGCGCGAAGAGGCGACGCGAATCCGGTCGGTCGATCTCGGGAGCGATCAAGCGGTCCTTCATCAGCCCGGTCATGAAGTCGAATGCGGCCGTGGTCTCGGCGCTGTCGCAGACCACCTTTCCGCTCTCATCGATGAGACGCCCGCCGTGGCTCCAGACCCAGATGAGAACGTCAAGAGGAATGGAGTTTGGATTTTTCGTCGCCATCGTCAGAGGAACGGAGTTCGGCACCTTGTCACGCACTGCAATGAGCGCAGCGCGCAGCTCTGCGGTCGTTTCGGGAAGCTTGTCGACGCCCGCCTTCTTCAGAACTTCGCGATTCGCCACCATGCCGATGCTGCCGGTCGCGAGCGGGAGCGCCAGCTGCTTGCCGTTAAGGCGGCCGACATTCAGCACGTTGACGTCGATCGCCGCTTCCAGCTTGTCCTTGCCGACGATGTCGTTGAGATCGACGAGTTCCGGCAGCGAGGCGAAGGATGGAAGCCACCGTTCTGAAATCTGCGCACTGTTCGGCAATGTTTTCGAACGCTGACGCAGCATGAGATTGCGCTGGACTTCGCCCCAAGCGGATCCAATGGGTTGCGCCGGAACGCCGCTCTCG
This sequence comes from Beijerinckiaceae bacterium, assembly GCA_040509705.1. GTDB lineage: Bacteria > Pseudomonadota > Alphaproteobacteria > Rhizobiales > Beijerinckiaceae > Terrirubrum. The sequence goes on along the minus strand of JBEVKO010000004.1, from coordinate 933 downwards.
GCGGCGAAGTCATCGAGCAGCTTCTGAACCAAAGCCTTGTTGGCTTCTTCCGCGAAGGAGAAGCTCATGAAGGAAAGTCCAGCCGCCTGAGCGGCGGCGCGCCCGGTCGTCAGCGCGGCGAGCGATGCGCCAAGGCCGGCGCTGACTGCGCGGCGGTTCAATGTCGTCATTGTCTTCTCCCTGATATTGCCTGCTACGTTGAGTTCATCCGCCGCGCCTTCGACGCTATGGCGGCCCGTGATTCCTGACATGGCATTCCTCCCGTGGCTCCGCGGTTCATTTGCCGCGGTCGCAAGTTCTCAGACAACGCCGCCGTCCAGAATGTAGGTCTGGCCGGCGCAATGACGCGATTCACTGGATGCAAGCCAGAGGCACATGCGCGCGATGTCCGCCGGCTCGAGATGTTCCTTGATGCACTGACGATCAAGATAGGACTGAAACTTGGCGGGGTCATCTGCTCTTGCGCGCGCGATCTGCTTCTCGGTCCAGATCATTCCCGGCGCAATTGAATTGACGCGTATTTTCATGGCTCCAAGCTCGCGTGCAAGGGACTTGGTAAGCCCCATGATCGCGGATTTCGCAGTCGTGTATGCGATGAGGCCGGCGGCGCCGAACATCCAGGAAATCGACCCGAGATTGACGATCGAACCGCCGCCGGATGCGGCCATCGAAGGAGCAACCGCCTGCGCAGCGAAGAACTGATGCCTGACATTCACAGCGAACCGATCGTCCCAATAGTCAGGATTGACCTTGTCCCATGGAAGGCGGCTATCGTCGCCCGCATTGTTGATCAGTACGCGTATTGCGCCCAGCCGCTCGCCAATCGAGCCGATGGCGCGCTGCATGGCTGGAATATCGCGAAGATCAACGGCCATCGCGTCAATCTCGACCTTGCACCTGTCGCGAATTTCGCTCCGTAGATTCTCAATCGCC
>JBEVKO010000003.1:0-5060 GCA_040509705.1 Beijerinckiaceae bacterium | reverse complement strand
AGGCGAGCGGCGCGGCGACGAAGACAATGATCGCGGCGGCGCAGATCGCGAGCAGAAGGCTGTTGCGCAGCGCGCGACGCGACGCGTCATGCTCGAACAGGACAAAGGCGTAGTTCTTGAGCGTCGCCGTGGCCGCATTGAGCGGAACCCCGAGCGCCGGCGTCAGCGATGTCGCGATGAGCGCAAGGAAGGGCAGCGCCAGCATCACGAGAGCAAAAGTCCACAAAAGGATTTCGATCGGCGTACGCCAGTTCCCAAGCTCGATCGGTTGCTGCGCCGACGCGACGGTGAGGACCCGCGCGTCCCGGCGGCCCAGCAGCGTCGCCTGCGCCGACAAGCCTGCAACCGCAATGACGCCGACGATCACGGACAGAATTGCGACCTCGGAGAGCACCGAAGGTCCCATGCCGGCGAGCCGCTGATAGATGAGAGTCGGGAGGACGAGATAGTTTCCCGGGATCCCGAGGAAGGCGGGAATGCCGAAGTTGCCAAGACAGGAGACGAAGCACAGCGCGACTCCCGCGATCAGGGACGGACGCGCCAGCGGAAGGACGATAGTTCGAAGAATGATCACCCGCCCTGCGCCGGCCGCCCGCGCCGCCTCTATGAGCTCGCGCGGAAGTGAGCGTAACCCTGCGCGCACCGTGAGGAAGACAAGCGGCGCATATTGGAGGCCGAGCAGCAGGATGATTCCGCCGCGCGAATAAAGAGGGTTGCGCGCTCCCATGGACGGCGCGATCCCCATGGCGTTCAGGATTGGGCTCGACGGGCCGATGAGCTGCAGCCAGGCCAGCGCGGTCACCTGAGGCGCAATCATCAACGGAAGCACGAAGCAGAAGACAAGCGCATTGCGCGCGCGGATATCGGTCAGGCCGACGAGCAGCGCAAGGGCGCATCCAAGGCCCGTTGCGAGCACGGTTCCGCCGACGGCCGTCTCGATGCTGTGAGCGGTCGCGATCCACGTCGTCGAGCTCGAAAGAACGCGCGCCCATGACCGCGTCGAGAGAACGCCTCCCGGAGCAATCGCCTCCAGCAGGAGCCGCGCAAGCGGAAGCAATGAGAGTACTGCGACAACCGCGGCGAGCGCCGCCACCAGCGCGCGATCCTCGGCGCGCTCCGTCGCAGATTTTTCGGCCATTCAGATCAGGCGGAGCCGAACATGTCGGCGAATCGCTTCTTGTCGGCTTCCGTCGTCGCCAGAACAGATTCGATGTCCATTGGCATCAAGGGTAGCGTCTGCCCCGCCGGCAGCCAAGCCGGGCGCCCGACGGCCGTGCGGGCTGCGAGATAACCCTGGCTGAGCGCAAGCTTCTGCCCTTCGTCGGAGAGGAGGTAATCTATGAAAGCGCGGGCGGCCGGCTTGTTCTGCGCGGTCTTGAGGATCGCCACCGGTTCGGTCACCGCAGTCAGTCCCTCCTTCGGCGCGACGAACTCAACCGGCGACCCTTGCGCCTTCGCGTTGAAGGCCATGAAGTCGACGAGAATTCCATAGGGCTTCTCGCCAATGGCGACGGATCGAAGCACGGCGCCATTTCCGCGCACAGCGATGGTTTCGTTCGACTTGAGCGCCTCGAAGAATTTCCATCCGAGATCGGTCCGCTTGGCGATGACGCCCAAGGTGATGGCTGCGGCGCCTGAATAGAGCGGGCTCGGCATGGAAATCTGCCCCTTGAGTTCCGGCTGCATCAGGTCGCTCCAAGAGACCGGCGCGAGCTTCGCGGCCTTGTTGTAGGCGATTCCTGTCGTGATCAGCTTGGTGCCGAAATAGGTCCGGTCCTTGTCATAGGCCTGAGAATCGAATCCGTCGACCTTTGCTGCGGCGTGGACTTCCAGTCGAATGTCGCGCTTCAGCGCCTCCATGCTGACGCTGTCGGCAATGAAGAGAATATCGGGGCGGGGCTGCCCGGCGGCGAATTCAGCTGCAAGCTTGCCCATCACCTCGGTCGTTCCGGATCTGAAGATCTCAACCTCGACTCCGGGATGGAGGGTTTTGAAACCGACGGCCGTCTGGCTGGCGTCCTTCTCGGGTTGGGACGTGTAGACGACGAGCTTGCCGGCCAGGGCCTGGGAGCGCGCCGGCAAGGCCAGGGCGACGGCTGCAGAGCCGCCCGCAAGTGCGAGCGTGCGACGAGTGATTGTCATGAGCCCCTCCCTTCGGCAGGCGGTCGATCTGCTCCGCCAGAGCGTCGCCCGGTCTTTGTCGCGGATCATGACACGTCCATGACAGTCGCGCAGGCGCAGGCTGACCTACGGAGATGGATCACGCCATTTTTTCTTCCGCTACCCGGAAGCCGGTCGGAGTATGGCCGGCGCGGCGGACGAAGAAGCGCGTGAAGTAGGCCGGATCCTCGAAGCCGAGGCCATAGGCGATCTCCTGCACCGACATGCTGGTGTAGAGGAGGCCGCGCTTCGCCTCGATCATGAGGCGGTCGTGCAGAACCGCCTGCGGCGAACGGCCTGACGCCGAACGAACGCCGGCGTAGAGGCGATCGATGGTGACGCCCAGCGCCTCAGCGTAGCGCGCAAGAGTCCAATGATCACGAAACCTCTCCTCCAGCAGCGCGCGAAATCTTTGCGATAGCTCCTCGTCGGCCCGACGGCTCCGGGACGCGCCAACCTCCCCCGCAGCGCGCGCCATTGCGACAAGTAGCAGCTCAAAATGGGCGCAGACCGCCGCCCGGCCGCCAAAACCGTGCAATCCCAGCTCCGAGAGAATCGAGCTCATATGCAATTCGATCGCTTTCGCGTGACGAGGGTCGTCAAGCGAAAGCGCGAGCACACGTTGCGCCAGAAAGGCGCAATCGCCGAAGCCTTCGCGCGCAAGCAGGCCCTCAAGGAGATCGCGCGCCGCCGTCACGACAATTCCGTCCGTTTCCGGTTCGAAGTCGTAAGCATGCACGAGCCCGGCGGGCACCCATACAAGAAACGGCGGCGCCAGTTTGAAGCGACGTCCGTCGATAGCGCCCTCGCCGCCGCCGTCGACGACCAGCATCGCCTGCCACATGGCCGCATGACGGTGGCTGCGGATGCGCCAGTCATTCGGCCTTGAGCGCACGCCGATCCGTTCCGCGTGGAGGAAGCCGGGCACGGGATAGGTTCTCGCGTCAGCGTAGAGGTCGTAGCTTGGGATCTGGCGAGGACTCATGGGCTCGGAAAAGTGCAAGAGTTCGCGGCGTCTGTCCATTGAGGCGGACAAGTCGCCCGGTTCATACTTTCGGGAAAATTGAGGGGAAGTTGCGCACCAGGGTCGCCATCATCGGCGCAGGTCCTGCGGGATTGCTGCTCGGGCAGCTGCTTCTGCGCGCCAAGATCGACAATGTCATTCTCGAACGGCAGAGCCGGGACTATGTGCTGGCGCGGATCCGTGCAGGCGTGCTCGAGCGCGGCACGGTCGCGCTCCTGGACCAGGCAGGCGCTGGGGCGCGCCTGCACGCCGAAGGCCTGATCCACGATGGAATTCACCTGCTCTTCCAGGGACGACATCACCGCATCGACCTCAAGGAGCTCTCGGGCTTCAGCGTGACGGTCTATGGCCAGACCGAAGCCACGCGCGACCTCGTGGCGGCCCGCGCGGCGGCAGGCGGCGTCAGCGTCTACGAGGCCGAACAGGTCGCACTTCATGACTTCAGCGGCTCGTCGCCGCGCGTCACCTACCGGAAGGACGGCAAGACCCACGAGATCGACTGCGACTTCATCGCAGGGTGCGACGGCTTTCATGGCGTGAGCCGCGCGTCAGTTCCCGCCGACGCGATGCAAACATTTGAGCGCACCTATCCCTTCGGCTGGCTCGGGCTGCTCGCAGAGGTTCCGCCGGTCACGAACGAGCTTATCTATGCGAGCCATGAACGCGGTTTCGCGCTGTGCTCGATGCGCTCCGCCACGCGCAGCCGCTACTATGTTCAATGCGCACTCGACGACCATGTGCGGAATTGGTCTGATTCGCGCTTCTGGGACGAGTTGCGTGCGCGGCTTGATCCGGAAACCGCAGCATCGGTGACGATCGGCCCATCGCTGGAGAAGTCGATCGCTCCGCTGCGCAGCTTCGTCGCCGAGCCGCTGCGGTTCGGCCGGTTGTTTCTGGCGGGCGACGCGGCGCATATCGTGCCGCCGACCGGCGCTAAAGGGCTCAATCTGGCCGCCAGCGATGTCCACTACCTGTCTGACGCCCTGATCGAGCATTATGGCGACGGCTCGCAGGCCGGGCTTGACGCCTATTCCTCACGCGCTCTGGCGCGCGTCTGGAAGGCGGTTCGCTTCTCCTGGTGGATGACGTCGCTCATGCACCGGTTCGATGGGGCGAGCGCGTTCGACCGCAGGATCCAAAGGTCGGAGTTCGACTATCTCGTTTCATCGCGCAACGCCTCGGCTGCGCTCGCCGAGAATTACGTCGGCCTGCCGCTCTAAGGTTTGGCGATGCAACGCGGCGCAGGCGGCCAGCCTGGTTGCAGTTCTGCAACGCTGCACCGCAAGAAACTGCAAGGTAGGAGTTTACAAACCGGCCCGTTTGGTCGGATGTTCGCACAAGCAGTGCGGTCGCGAACCGGTGATCGCTTCATCCGGCCGCAACGAGGGGAGCTACTCATGACTCGCAATTTCACGCGTCGCCAAACTCTGGCAGCTGGCGCAGCGACGCTGGCCGGCGGCGCATCGATGATCGGAATCGCCGCCGCCCAGGCCGCGGGCGATCCGGTCCGCAAGATCGTGCTCTATTGCGACACGCAGGGCGCCGTGCCGCAGGCGTTCCAGGCCGCGCAGCTCATCGCGCAGGCATGGAAGCAGCTCGGCCTCGATGTCGAGGTTCGCCCGACAGCGCGCCAGCAACATTCGCACATCATCTGGTTCGAACGGGAGCGCTGGGACACCACCATGTGGCGCATGGTCGGGCGCCCAGAGCGCTCGGATCCGGATGAGCTCGTGTTCAACCTGTTCCATTCGTCCACGGCGCCGAAAGGCTTCAACTTCGTGGGTTATACGAGCCCCGAATATGACAAGCTCGCCGAGCAGCAACGCCAGACCGTCGACGTCGAAGCACGCAAGAAGATCATTCGCGACGCACAGGC
>JBEVKO010000002.1:0-4226 GCA_040509705.1 Beijerinckiaceae bacterium | reverse complement strand
CCGAGCTTCGCATAGGTCTCCATCGTCACGCCGACGCAGAACGGGCCGGCGTAGATATGATCATTGTTGGCGATGTGATCTGCGCGCTGGGCTGCGCCGACGACGGCGCCCCTTTCGGCGCGGCCGAAAAGGTCCTCGATGGCTCCTTCACGGACCGGGATGCAGTCGATGTCGAGAACGACAAAGGCGCGGTAAGGCGTCGTCCGCGCGAAGCGGTCGATGGAGACGCCATGATCGACGTCGGTCAGCACCTGCGCGATGGCGACGTCGGGCGGCGCAAAGCGCTTCAGAACGCGGCGCTGCGCCGCGACCACGGCGCGCGAGATGTTCGCCATGTAGAACGAGACGATGACGCCGCGCGCGCCTTCCGGCCGCACGACGGGGAGGGGATCGACGTCGAGCGGAGGCCGGAAAAGATCGGCGCTCCGGATAAGAAAGCTGTCGATGTAGGAACTGAGCTTTGGCATGGCGTGAGGCGGAACAGACGCTCCCGTTGGAGGCTCGGGCGGGTGAAGTCAACATGTGGGAGCGTAGCGCCGCCCAGCCATTCCGGGCTTCCTGAAAACGGCTGACTTGCGCTAAGGAGGCGGCGAGACTTCACGGACAGCCCGCCCATGGCCGAATTCACCCTGCCCAAGAACTCGCGCGTCACCGAAGGCAAGGTGTGGCCGAAGCCGGCCGGCGCGACGAAGACCACGGAGTTCCGCATCTATCGCTGGAACCCGGACGATGAGGCCAATCCGCGCATGGACGTCTATCACGTCGATCGCGAAGATTGCGGACCGATGGTGCTCGATGCGCTGATCTGGATCAAAACCAAGATCGACCCGACCTTGACCTTCCGCAGATCGTGCCGCGAGGGCATCTGCGGCTCCTGCGCCATGAATATCGGCGGCGCCAATGGCCTCCCCTGCACGCTCGGGATCGACGAATGCCGGCGCAGCGGTCGCGTGACGATCTACCCCCTGCCGCACCTGCCGGTGGTCAAGGACCTGGTTCCCGACCTCACCCAGTTCTATGCGCAGCACGCCTCGATCGAGCCGTGGCTCAAGACCACGACGCCGCAGCCCGAGAAGGAGTGGCGCCAGGCGCCCGAGGACCGCGAAAAGCTCGATGGTCTCTATGAGTGCATTCTCTGCGCCTGCTGCCAGACTTCCTGCCCGAGCTACTGGTGGAACGGCGATCGCTACCTCGGACCCGCGGTGCTGCTCCAGGCGCATCGTTGGCTCGTTGATTCACGCGATGAGGCGACCGGCGACCGGCTGGACAATCTGGAGGATCCGTTCCGGCTCTATCGCTGCCATACGATCATGAATTGCGCCAATGCCTGCCCGAAGGGCCTTAATCCGGCCAAGGCGATCGCCGAGATCAAGCAGATGATGGTGGCGCGCCGCGTGTGAGCGCGCCGCAGCGCCAGCGCGCCCGGAATGGACATGACGACGAGCAATCCCCTTCTCGCGGCCTGGACCGCGCCCTTCGAAGTTCCGCCATTCGACTCGATCGACGCAGGCCATTTTGCGCCGGCGTTCGAACAGGCGCTGCGCGAGCACAATTCCGAGATCGAGGCGATCGCGCACCATGTCGAGGCTCCGAGCTTCGAGAACGTCATCGAAGCGCTGGAGCGAAGCGGACATGCGCTCGACCGCGTGGCGAGCGTTTTCTTCAATCTCGCCGGCGCGCACACCAATGAGGCGCTGCAGGCGATCGAGCGCGACATCGCGCCGAAGCTCGCGGCGCACTGGAGCGCCATCTCCATGCGGCCGGAACTTTTCCGGCGCATCGAAGCGCTGTTTCAGAATCGAAGCAATCTTTCGCTGACCGAGGAACAGATGCGCGCGCTGGAGAAATCACATCGCGGGTTCGTGCGGTCAGGCGCAACGCTCGATGAAGCAGGCAAGGCGCGGATGGCCGAGATCGTCCAGCGGCTTGCCGAGCTCGGCACCCGCTTCTCCCAGAACGTGCTGAAGGACGAGAGCTCCTGGATTCTCGTTCTCGAGGCGCCTGCCGATCTCGCCGGGCTTTCGGAAGGCCAGATCGCCGCAGCGGCGCAGGCCGCGAACGATCGCGGCCATCCGGACAAGCACGTCATCACCTTGTCGCGCTCGTCGGTCGAGCCGTTCCTGCAGTTCTCGTCTCGTCGCGATCTGCGGGAAAAGGCGTTCCGCGCCTGGACGATGCGCGGCCAGAACGGCGGGGACACCGACAACCGCGCGAGCGTCGCCGAAATTCTGGCGCTGCGCGCCGAACGCGCGAAACTCCTTGGCTTTGAGCATTTCGCCGCCTTCAAGCTCGATGACACGATGGCGAAAACGCCTGCGGCCGTGCGAAATCTTCTCGAAGAAGTCTGGCGGCCAGGCGTCGCGCGAGCGCGGGACGAGGAGCGCGATCTGACTGCGCTCGCCGCGGGCGAAGGGCAGAACATCGCCATCGCGCCGTGGGACTGGCGCTATTATTCCGAGAAGCTGCGCAAGGCGAAGCATGATCTCGATGATTCAGAGATCAAGCCCTTTCTCCAGCTCGACAACATTATCGCCGCGGCCTTCGATACGGCGTCAAAGCTGTTCGGATTGCGCTTCGAAGAACGCACGGATCTCCCGAAATATCACCCAGACGTCCGCTTCTGGGAAGTTAAGACGACCGACGGAAAATTCGTCGGCCTCTTCGCCGGCGACTATTTCGCGCGTTCGTCAAAACGCAGCGGCGCGTGGATGAGCTCGTTCCGCTCGCAGGAGAAGCTCGCCGGCGATATCCGCCCAATCATCGTCAATGTGATGAATTTCGCCAAGGGCGACCCGACGCTCCTCTCGGTCGACGACGCACGCACGCTGTTTCACGAATTCGGGCACGGGCTGCATGGCCTTCTGTCCGACGTGACCTATCCGTCATTGTCGGGAACCAGCGTCGCGCGCGATTTCGTCGAGCTTCCCTCGCAGCTCTATGAGCACTGGTTCCTTGCGCCGGAGGTGCTGTCGCGTTTCGCTGTTCATCACAAGACGGGCGAAGCGATGCCGCAGGCGCTCGTCGACAAGATCATCGCCGCGCGCGCCTTCAACCAAGGCTTTGCAACGGTCGAGTATTGTTCCTCGGCGCTGGTCGACCTTGCATTTCATGAGACCAGCGGCGCAGCGGCCATCGATCCGATCGCGTTCGAGGAGCAGGAGCTGAAGCGCATCGGCATGCCGTCTGCGATCGTCATGCGCCACCGCACGCCGCATTTCTCACACATCTTCTCGGGCGACGGCTATTCGGCGGGCTACTACTCCTACCTCTGGTCGGAAGTGCTCGACGCGGACGCGTTCGATGCGTTTGAGGACGAGGGTGACGTCTTCGACAGCGGGACGGCGCGGCGCCTTAAGCAGTTCATCTACAGCGCCGGCGACAGCCGCGACCCGGCCGAGCTCTATGTGACGTTCCGGGGCCGAATGCCGTCGATTGAACCATTGCTGAGGAAGCGGGGGCTGGCGGCGTGAGACGGCGGAAGGAGTGCGCTTCCCTAAAATTGGCGTTCATATCTGGCATGCAGTATCGCACCCGCGGGCGAAAGGTCGCCCGGATCGATTCGAGGTTCTCCATGCTGCGCCCGTCGCCGGCTGTCGCCGCTGCGCTTTGTGGGCTGATGCTCTCGGCTTGCGCCGGCTCAGGTCGTTTCGACGGATTGCCGGGCTACGGCCGGGGCTCGGCGCCGAGTTCGGCTTCTCCCCAACCGGAGGCGGCTCCGATGGCGGTTCCCGGGACCGGCGCCGTCATCAGCGAGCCCCTGCCTCCGCCATCTTACCCGGGCGGCGCGGCGCCCGCGGATCCGACGCAGGTCGCCGGCCAATCTCAACTGCCGCCGACAACGCCCGGCGCGACGCCGCTGCCTGGCGGGCAGCCGCCCGTCGCCTCGTTGCCGACGCCGCCGGCCCCGCCCTCGCAGCCCGTCATTGGAAGCTCAATGGCCGCCGTCGGTTCATGGACGGCGCGCGACGCCACTGGCGCAAGCTGCCGCGTCACCCTGTCGAGCGCGTCCGCGCTCGATCTCAACAAGGCGTCCGCATCGGGCTGCGCCAACCGCGAATTGCAGCGCGTCAACGCCTGGAAGCAGCAAGGCGGCGAAATCTATCTCTATTCGGCGGGAGCGGTCGTGGCGCGCGTGCCGGCGAGCGGCGGATCGGGCGCGCTGTCGCGATCCGGCGCGCCAATCACCATGACGCGCTGATCCATACATCTCGAGAAATTCACCTCGC
>JBEVKO010000001.1:0-5704 GCA_040509705.1 Beijerinckiaceae bacterium | reverse complement strand
ATCCTTTGGGTTGGTTGGTTATCGGGCAAACTATGCAATGCTGCACCTTCGCGTTGTAGGTGCGCGGCGACAGGACAAAGGCGGGGCGGCGTCCTGCAGTCACGCGCGTTCCTACCCATTCGCCGAATAACCGCCATCGACGGTAATCGTCGCGCCATTGATGAAATCCGACGCCGCACCCGCAAGGAAAACCGCGATCCCGGCAAAGTCGGCCGGGACGCCCCAGCGTCCGGCCGGCGTCCGCGCCAGGACTTTCTCGTTGAGGCCCGGAATGTCGCGCCGCCCCTGCTTGGTCAGGTCGGTATCGATCCAGCCCGGAAGGATCGCGTTGGCCTGGATGTTGTCCTTCGCCCAGGCGGAGGCCAGCGCCTTCGTCATCTGCACGATGCCGCCCTTGCTCGACGCATAGGCGACGGCGAAGGGCAGTCCGAAGATCGAGGTCATCGAGCCGATATTGATGATCTTGCCGCCGCCGGCTTTCAGAAAGTGCGGATAGGCCGCTTGTGAGCAGACAAAGGCGGAGGTGAGATTGGTCTCGATCACATCGCGCCATTCCGGCCGCGAATAGGATTCCGGCGGTCGCCGATAGTTGATGCCGGCGTTGTTGACGAGAATATCGAGCCTACCGAACCGCTCGACAGATTCGGCGATCAACTTTTCGCAATCAGCTTCCTTGCGGATGTCTCCGGCGATCGCCGCCGAACGCGCGCCCAGCGCCTCGAGTTCCTGGACCGCCCGCGCGTTCTTGTCGGCGTTGCGGCCGAAGACGATGATGGCGGCGCCCGCCTCCGCCAGCCCCCGCGCCATGCCGAGGCCGATGCCGCCATTGCCTCCGGTCACGATGGCGACGCGACCCTTCAGATCAAACAGCGACATATCGGCCCTCGCAGGTTCAGGTCGCGCAGCTTTGCGGAGATTGGCGGGACAATAAAGCGCTGGACGGGCAACCGAGTTCTCGCTCCCTTGCTTACATACCGTCTGGACGGTATGTATCCTCGTGTGGAACTGCAGCGCAAGCGCCAACCCGATGTCACACGCCAACGCCTGATCGAGGTCGCGGCGGCCCTGGTCGCCCAGTCGGGGATCGCCGCTCTCACCCTCGATGCGGTCGCCCACGGCGCCGGGGTGAGCAAGGGCGGGCTGCTGCACCACTTCTCCGACAAGGCCGCTCTCATCGAGGCGGTTGCAACGCAGCTACACGAGCAGTTCTTCGCCGCAGTCGACGCCCATGCGTCCGAAGATCCGGATCCTCATGCGCGATCTGCGCGCGCCTATGTGCGGGCCATTGCCAGTGAGGAGCGTCGCGAGACCGAGCGGTGGGCCGCGATGGCGACGGCGTTCTTCCACAGCGATGCGCCGGTCGATCTGTGGCGCCGAGAGCTCGCAGCGGCGCGTGCGTGCGACCTGCGCGAGACGAAGGATTCGGACGAAGCGCTCATCGCGCGGCTTGCGGCGGACGGCCTGTGGTTCGCCCGCGTGTTCGGGCTTTACGACATTGATCCCGCGACATTCGCGCGTATCGCCGACGCGCTGGTCGGCATGACGAAATCCGATCCCGCAGGGCGGAGCGGCTGACATGGCCCATCTCTACATGTTCACGGCGATTCTGCTTGAGGTGCTCGGCACGGCGGCGCTGCAGGCGTCAAACCAGTTCACGCGCACAGGACCCGTCGTCATTCTTGTGGCCTGCTATTTTGCATCCTTTTTCTTCCTCAGCCTTGCGCTGAAGGAAATCCCGATTGGAATCGCATACGCCATCTGGAGCGGCTGCGGCATCGTCCTCATTTCGATCGTCGGCTCAGTCTGGTTCAGACAGTCGCTCGATGCGCCGGCGCTCGTTGGCGTCGGCCTCATTGTCGCGGGCGTGCTTGTCATCAATCTGTTGTCGACTTCCGTGACGCATTAGTAAGGCCTTCGGCACAGCACATAACAGGCCTTATTGACAGAAGCTCTCCCCTTCGCTCCCGCAATGGAGTAGCGTCAGGCCGCTCACGCTCCGAGGTCGAGGAGGTTGCGATGTCGTCCAGCCAGCCGGCCCCAGCTCTGCATGTTGTGCCGTCGACGAAGCCGGCCGATCTGCCGCCGGGCGTCGTCGCGGCCAGCGTTTACGCCAACGGGCGCCGCGTCGCCGATATTCCGATCGACGACGCCGGCGAGTGGGCGGAGCGGGAAGGCCATGTCGTTTGGATCGGACTCTACGAGCCCGACGGCGACCTGCTCCATCGCGTGCAGCGGGAATTCCATCTGCACGATCTCGCCATTGAGGACGCCGAGCACGCGCATCAGCGGCCGAAGCTCGACCAGTATGGCGATGCGCTCTTCGTCGTGGCGCGCACAGCCCAGATGATCGATGGGCGCATCGTGTTCGGCGAGACGCACATCTTCGTCGGCAAGGGCTATATCGTCAGCGTCCGCCACGGCGCCTCGACGTCCTACGCCGCCGTCCGGCAGCACTGGGAATCTTGCCCGACGTCCCTGGCGAAGGGCGAGGACTTCATCCTCTACGCGATACTCGATTTCATCGTCGACAACTACATGCCGGTGCTCGAGTCGATTCACGACGAGGTCGAGGCGATCGAGGACAATGTGCTGGCGCGCCCGATGACACGATCCGACATCGAACGCCTGCATATGCTTCGTCGCGATCTGCTTCGCCTGCGCAACGCGGTCGGCCCGCTCGTCGACGTTTGCCAGCGTCTGGTCAATGCGGGCCTGCCGCAGATAAGGCCTACGATGGCGCCGATGTTCCGCGACGTGACGGATCATGTCCGCACCGTGCAGGAGAAGATCGACAATCTGCGCGAGGTGCTCGCCTTTGCTTTTGAGGCGAGCGTGCTCGTTGGCCAGGCGCAGGAGACGCAGGTGCAGAAGCGGCTCGCGGCCGGCGCCGGCATTCTCGCCATCCCGACGGCGATCGCTGGCATCTACGGCATGAACTTCAAGAACATGCCCGAACTCGACTCGACCTACGGATACCCGCTCGTGCTCGCCACCATCTTCGGCGCCTGCTCGCTCCTGTTCTGGAGGTTCCGGAAGAACGGCTGGCTTTAGGCTCGACCGCGCCTCTCCTGCTCGCCAAAGCGTGAATTGCGGCCATTCGTCCCGTGGGCTCAGTTTCGCGCGCGAACGCATTTCCATTGCGCATCAGGAGGAACGCCATGACGATCTCACGTTGTCTGGGATTGCTTGCCTCATCGATCCTCATCGGTTTCGTCGGCGCCGCGCAGGCGCAGCAGTCCGACTTGAGTTTTTTTCGTCACCAGCGCCGGATCGGGAAAAGGCGCCGACCTCGGCGGACTTGAAGGCGCCGACCGCATCTGCCAGTCGCTGGCGCAGGCCGCCGGCGCAGGCGCCAAGGCATGGCGCGCTTATCTCTCGACGCAGTCGGTCGGCGGCGTCGTCGCGGTCAACGCGCGCGAGCGCATCGGCGCCGGCCCGTGGAAGAACGCCAAGGGCGAGGTCGTCGCGCAGAGCGTCGCCGACCTCCACAGTCCCAACACCAAATTGACCAAGCAGACCGCGCTGACCGAAAAGGGCGAGCCGGTGAAAGGCCGCGGCGACCAGCCGAACCAGCACGACATCCTGACTGGATCGGAAGCCGATGGCACAGCGTTTCCGCCCGGCGAGGATCGCACCTGCGGCAATTATACGAAAAGCGGTACTGACGGCGCTGTCATGGTCGGCCATCACGACCGCATGGGTCTCGATGAGTCGGCGCCCGCCAAATCATGGAACACCTCTCACCCGTCGCGCGGATGCAGCCAGCAAGGGCTGGTGAGCACCGGCGGCGCAGGATTGTTTTACTGCTTCGCGACGAATTGATTGAAGAGACGCGATGGCGCCTCTTACTTTGCGAGCGCTATCGCTTCGATCCCGATCTCCGCGAAGCCCCGTTCCTGTAGGGCGCGCCTCAATGCTGGCGTCGCCGAGACGCCGGAGGTAAAGACAGCGCAGCCTGGCTCCGCGTCTGCGTCAACCTCCGATGCGGCGCCGATCAGGTGCGTGAGGCGTCGCGCGATCGCCGGCGCCGGATCGATGAACGTCACGGGCCAAGGCGCCAGCCTTTCGAACCGTTCGCGCAGCAGCGGATAATGCGTGCACGACAACGCCACGACATCTGTGCGCGCAACGGTTCCGTCCGCTCGTTCGCGCTCCACGAAGCACGGCGCGATCTCGGTGCGCACCGCTACATCGTCGACCCACTCGCCTTGCAGCTGCGCTTCCGCGTGCGCCGCGAGCCGAGTCGAGCCGACAAGCTTGACCTCGCAACCCTGCGCATAAGTCTCGATCAGGTCGCGGGTGTAGTCTCGTGCAACTGTACCCGGCGTCGCCAGCACTGCGACGATGCCGCTCGCGCTCATGGCGCAGGCCGGTTTGATCGCCGGCACTGTGCCGACGAACGGAATGGGAAACCGCGCGCGCAGCGCCGCGAGAACTACGGTTGAGGCGGTGTTGCATGCAATGACCACCGCGTCAGGCGAGAACCGCGCGATCAGCCGCTCCATCACGGCGACCACCCGGCGGCGCAAATCGTCTTCGCCGAAGCGGCCATAGGGAAAGGCGGCGTCGTCCGCGACATAGATGAAGCGCGCGTCGGGCCGCGCGGTTGCGAGCTCGGCATGGACGGTGAGGCCGCCAACGCCCGAGTCGAACACGAGGATGACTGGGTGGCGCATGATGGATGGCGTGAAGGCCGGCGCGCATGCGCCGGCGAGCAAGTCGTAACGCATGACGAAAACCCGACCCGTCTCATCATGCCGCATCGAAGGTTGATGATTGGTAAGGAAAAGAACCGCTGCCGTAGCCCTCCGGTAAGCGTCGCGCCTGACCGGATGGTCATGTAAGCGTCACATGCCTGTCAAATGCATCTGTACATCTGGATGCATGGATGCTTCAGCCGCTCTCGCAATCTTCGCCGCCCTTGCCCAGCCCACTCGCCTGGCGGGGTTCCGGCTCCTCGTCGCCAGCGAGCCGGAAGGAATTCCGGCCACGGAGCTGGCGCGCCGGATCGGCGTTCCTCAGAACACGATGTCCGCCCATCTCGCGGCCCTGTCGCGTGCGCGCCTGGTCTCATCGCACCGGACGGGACGATCCGTCGTCTATCGCGCCGACATCGCCGTTGCGCGAGAACTCGCTCTCTATTTGCTTGAGGACTGCTGCGGCGGCCGGCCCGAAGCATGCGAGCCGGTCGTTCGATCGCTTTCCGCCTGCCGCGCCACGTGGGACGCCGCTCATGCCTGATCGCACCTACAACATATTGTTTCTCTGCACGGGCAACAGCGCCCGGTCCATTCTCGCCGAGAGCATCTTGCGCAAGGACGGCGCGCCCCGCTTTCGCAGCTACTCGGCCGGCAGCGACCCAAAGGGCGAGGTCAATCCGCTCGCTTTGAAGGTGTTGGCCTCTTTCAATTATCCGGCCGACGGCTTCCGTTCGAAAGGCTGGGACGAATTGGCCCGAGCGGGCGCGCCGGTCATGGACTTCGTGTTCACCGTCTGCGACGACGCGGCCGGCGAGGCATGCCCGGTGTGGCCCGGCCATCCGGCGAATGCTCACTGGGGAATCGAGGACCCGTCCACGGTCGATGGTTCGGCGATGCAAAGGGAAGCAGCTTTCGTGCGGGCGTTTCGCTACATGAAGAACCGCATCGGAACCTTTCTCGCCCTTCCCTTGACGACGATCGACAGCATGACCCTCGGCGAGAAG